>JBEARN010000084.1:0-5630 GCA_041163165.1 Pseudomonadota bacterium | reverse complement strand
GATCACATCATCGCCAGAAAAAACATAAAGATCTGGAATTTTTGCCAACAGTTCAACGGTGCGTTCTATTGACCCTGTTGCCTCTTTGATCCCGATGATATTTTCTACATCATCATACAGTCTCTTTACCGTATCCGGCAAGATATCCACACCGGTTCTTCCTGGTACATTGTAGAGCATAAAAGGGACCTTCACTGCAGAAGCGATCGCCTTATAGTGCTGGTAAAGACCTTCTTGGCTTGGTTTGTTGTAGTAAGGGCTTACTGAAAAGATAGCATCCACACCACATGCCTCTGCATGTTTAGCGATATCAATCGCTTCATGCGTAGCATTGCTTCCTGCGCCTGCAAGGACTTTTGTTCGCGTCCCTTTGCACACTTCTACAGCGATCTCAATACATCGCTTGTGCTCATCATGACTCAGTGTGGCACTCTCTCCTGTTGTACCGACAGGACATACTGCATCGATACCATGTGCAATTTGTCTTTGGATCAGCTTTGCATAGGTCGCTTCATCCAGTGAACCATTCTTAAATGGAGTGATCAGTGCAGTGGTGGCACCTGTTATGTAGTTACTCATTGTTTGTCATCCTAATTTTTTTTCAAAATCACAGTGGTTGAAACGTTGTGATCGAAATACTTTTTAGCAACATCGCTAATATCTTTAAGTGTCATTTTATCTAATTTCTCTTCATATTTAAGTAAAGGCTCTAGATTTCCTTTCACGAGATAGTCGCCATAGAGTGAAGCAACAGAGCTTGAACTCTCCAGTGAATAGATAAATTCTGCTTTGGTGTTGATCTTGACTTTGTCGAGTTCTGCTTGTGTCACATCCCCATTTTTGATCTTCTCAAGTTCAGAAAGTATCTCTTTTTCAAGGTCATCGACAGAAGCATTTGGAGCGCACATCGCCATGATGAGAAAGACCCCTGGATCTACCAATTCCATATTGTACCCATAGATTTGGTTGGCTAGTTTTTTGTCATTGACAAGATTTTTTTCAAATCGCGAGCTTTTCCCTGCACTCAAGATGTGACTGATCGCGGACAGCACGACTTGATCATTATCTTCATAATTTGGGATCGCATAGGTGATGGCGATGGTATCGACTTGATTGCTCTCTTTGTGGAGTATCGCTCTTTTGCTACCATCCACTTTAGGCTCTACCGCGGTGACTTTTGGGATGGTATGCTCGTTTTTGATTTTGCCAAAATACTTCTCTGCTACTTCAAAGACGGTTTGCGGAGCAATGTCTCCCGCCACAACCAAAATAGCGTTTTCAGGTTGATAATAACGGTGGTAAAAATCACGGATATCTTCGATCTTCCAAGAGAGGATATCTTCCATAAAACCGATAGGAAGCCAATGGTATGGATGATATGTATAGTGGGTATTAAAGACCCTGAAATAAAGATAACCCATAGGATTGTTGTCTGTACGGAGGCGTCTCTCTTCTGCTACAACATCACGTTCTTTTTGAAACTCTTCATCGGTGAGATTGAGGTTATGCATGAGTTCAGAAAAAAGATCCAGACAAACATCAAGATTTTTACTTGCAGTTTTAATGAAGTAGTGTGTTTTATCAAATCCTGTAGAGGCATTGTTGACACCACCACGACTTTTGACGATCATGTCAAATTCACCTTCTTTGAGTTTTTGGGTTGATTTAAAGCTAAGGTGTTCGAGCATATGCGCCATGCCGCTTTTACCCATCACTTCATTTCGACTCCCTACCTTATAATAGATATCCGTTGTGATCACTTGTGAACCGTTGGACATAGGGATCACTACGATTTGCATCCCATTGTCTAATGTTTTTGAAAAATGTTTTGGCAAAGAGTTAGCCATCAATACTCCTGTAATACAAAATAGCATCCAAGCTATATTAGTGAATGATTTTATCATCGATAATCAGCTCCGATAGCTTCGCTGATATGGGTAAATCCATCAGCTTTTAAAAGATCGATCAGCCCTTCGTTGATCTCTCTGATGAGTGCCGGCCCTTTGAAGACTAGCATACTATATACTTGCACCAGAGAAGCACCCGCACGGATACGTCTGTACGCTTCTTGCGCAGAGTCTATGCCGCCAACTGAGATAAGAAGTGTTTTGCCATAAAGTTCTTTTCCTATGGCTTGGAAGAGTTTGAAAGACTTTTCTTTTAACAATGCTCCTGAGATGCCACCGAAATATTTGGCATTTGGTGTTAACTCATAATCGATCGTGGTATTGGTCGCGATGATTCCTGCTGCACCTGCTTCGACGGCAGTTTTACAAAGCGTTATGGCATCTTCTGGTGTCATATCGGGTGCGATTTTGAGTAGGACGGGTTGTGAAGTGATCTCTTTTGCCATCTTAAAAATGGCATTGATAAACGCTTCATTCTGGAGATTTCTCAGTCCTGGAGTGTTGGGGGAAGAGATATTGATAACGATATAATCCCCA
This sequence comes from Pseudomonadota bacterium, assembly GCA_041163165.1. Classification (GTDB taxonomy): domain Bacteria; phylum Campylobacterota; class Campylobacteria; order Campylobacterales; family Sulfurovaceae; genus Sulfurovum. The sequence continues at coordinate 3,186 of JBEARN010000084.1, read as the reverse complement.
TAACCTTTAAATGCTTTAAAAAGTGTTTCATAATCCTGCAGTGCTTCATTCTCTGGCGTGACTTTATTTTTCCCGATATTGATCCCGATCGGATAGTCAAAAAAGTAAAGTTCTTTGAGACGTTGGATCATGTGGTGGCTTCCAAGATTGTTAAAGCCCATCGCATTTTGGATCGAGTTTTCTTCAATGAGTCTAAAGAGTCTTGGTTTTTCATTGCCATCTTGCGGGCGAGGGGTCACCGTCCCAATCTCTGTAAATCCAAATCCCATTGTAGGCATCGCAGCGATATAGTCACCATTTTTGTCAAATCCCGCTCCCAATCCTACAGGATTTTGAAAAGTGCGACCAAATAGTTTTTGTTGAAGCATTGGGTGTGTCACAAAGTTTTGTTTGGTGACATAACGCAAAAGTGCAGGAGAGTGTGCGATCGTTTTGAGTCCAAATCCCGCTAAACTATGTGCCGTTTCAGGATCAAGTTTAAAAAGAATTTTTTTTAAGTTCTGGTAAGAAAATAGTGACAAAGAAAACTCCAAAATGTAAATTAAACTACGATTAAAAAAAGTAGTGTACCGCAAGGCCTATACCTTGCATCGTATCAAGCGCATCAGATCCAGTAACTTTACGGTAATGATACGAAAGATCGATATCGACAGAGTCGCTTCCATAGATGAGAAAGCCTCCTTTGACTCCAACGTGCAATCCATCATTGTCTGCTGTGAGTGCATCATCTTTGAGGTAGCCGCCACTGATCCCGAGATAAGGTCTTAGTTTGGATGTCCCAAACAGTTTATCGACAAGTATTTTATCGACTTCTATCTCATAGTTTTGCATAGTGCTGTTCATAGACACCGTTAGCATCGTTCGCCAATCGAGTGTTTGTTGACCATATCGTACTCCGACAAGTGTTTCTTTATGGTCTTCATGAGGAATGTGGGTAATGATAGTTTGATGTCCCATCTCCAGACCAAAAAAAGCAAATGTTTCATCTTCTATCAGATTATTGGCTGGCGCGATGCTTAAAAGAAGAGATAGCCAAATGCATTTTGATGTCATATTTTTCATCATTATAAAGTCCTTGACAAATTTTGATAAGTTGGACACGATTCGAGCAATGCATCATGAGAACCTCGACAGATAATCTTCCCATTTTCAAACACCAAAATCGTATCGGCATTTCTCACCGTTGTCAGTCGGTGTGCTACGGTAAAGGTAATCATTTCAGATTTCAGCTCTTCGAGGGCTTGTTGGATGAGTGCTTCGCTTTTGTTGTCCAGAGCAGAGGTTGCTTCATCGAGGATAAGGATATCAGGTTCTTTGTAAAGTTCCCGCGCAAGAGCGATACGTTGTCTTTGCCCTCCGGAGAGGTTGTCCCCATTTTCACTCAGCAAGGTATGGATCCCCTCATCGAGTTGTGCCACAAACTCCATCGCATGCGCTTTTTCAAGTGCTTGTGTGACACGCGCCTCATCGATCTCTTGTCCATAAGCGATATTGGCTGCGATGGTGTCGTTAAAGATATAAATACGTTGTGTGACGTAAGCGATCTTTTGGTGCAGTGAACCGCAAGTAAATGTTTTGTGTTCTTTCCCATTGATGAGAATTTTTCCAGAGCTTGGATCATAAAAACGGACAAGAAGGTTCACGAGCGAACTCTTCCCTGCACCGCTATTTCCGACTAGCGCGATCGATTGCCCTTTTTTTGCTTCAAGCGAGATCTCTTCAAGTGCTGCCGTTTCACCATAATGGAGTGAAACTTCTTCAAGGGTGATCGTGTCGATCTTTTCGGTGAGTTCATTTTCTCCTGATTTGATGTCGGGTTGTCTGTTCAAGAGTTCATGCATACGTTGATTCGCGGTGATGGCATCCTGCGCTTTGTTGTAAAGTTTTGAGATCGTTTTGACGGGGGTATAGAGCATGAATAGTGCAGCGGAAAATGAGAAGAATGCCCCGACTGTCATATGTCCATCAATCACCTCTTTCCCGCCGACGTAGATCACAAGACCGATTGCGATAGAGCCTAAAATCTCCATGATCGGAGAGGTGAGGGCGTTGGTTTTGACTTGTTTCATGATAAACTTAAAAACATTTTGATTTTCCAGACCAAAACGTTTGGTTTCGTAAACTTGAGATGAGTGTGATTTGATCACTTCTATATTGGTCAAAATCTCCCCAAGACGTGCCGTCATGTCGGCGGTACTCTCTTGAGAAAGTTTAGAATATTTACGCATTTTTTTTGCCAATTTCGAAAGCGGTAAAATCGCCAAAGGCATGATGATCAAAAAATAGAATGCAAGTTTAGGACTTTGGAAGATCACATACCCAGTCAAGGCAACGATCGTTAGTGTTTCTCGGATAAGATCCGGGATGATATTGGTGACTACCGTTTGGATGCGGGTAATGTCGTTTGTGACGCGTGAGAGTATCTCTCCCGAGTGCATTTTTTTGAAAAAGTCTATTTCAAGATAGGTGAGATGTGAGACTAGATTGTCTCGTAGCTTTCTGACAACATCCTGTCCGATGTACGAAGTGTAATAGGTTTGGATATATTTGCCAACTCCTTGGAGAAAGTAAACCACAAAAAGAAAAAATGGTATCAGTGTGAGCATCGTCACATCTTTGTTGATAAAAACATCATCGAGTGTCGGTTTGATGATGTGTGCCACACCGGCTGTCCCTACAGCAACCGCGATCATCCCTACAATGGCAAAGAAAAACTCTTTTTTATAGCCTGCAAGATAAGGTAAGTATTGTTTAAATATTTCTTTCATTATGCTTTTTCCCAAAGTGTGCCATCGGCGGTATCCATGATAGAGATCCCGAGTCCGGAGAGTTGATCACGCAATGCATCAGAGCGGCTAAAATCTTTTGCTTGTTTGGCTTGAGTGCGTTCATGAATGAGAGATTCTATCTGATTTTTTTCCTCTTGTGAAATACCCATCTGGAAGTAAGCAAAAGGTTCTTTTCCTCCAAACCCAAGCAGTGTATGGATAAACTCAATGTTGGCTAATGTCTCTTTTTTAAGCGCTTTATCTTTAGGGTTACGATCGAGTGAATCATTCGTTTCGGCGATCATTTCATCGATAAGAGCAAGCGCGATGGAAATATTGAGGTCATCTGCCATCGCTTCGAGCAGCGCTTTTTTGAAAGCAGGATTTACCAACGAAGGTTCTCCAGGAACGATCCGTT
>JBEARN010000083.1:0-5750 GCA_041163165.1 Pseudomonadota bacterium | reverse complement strand
GGAAATGTCGGAAAAGAAGGGGCAGGGTTGATGCCATTACGCGGCCAAACGAATGTTCAAGGGGTATGTGATGTGGGGATGCTTCCGTATTATGCACCCGATTATCAGCCACCCAAAGAGGTAGGATTGATGACTCCGCAATTGGTCGATGGAATGATCGAGGGGAGTATCAAGGCGGTTCTTAATATTGGGGAAGATTTAACCCATATTCATCCGAACATTAATAAAATTACGAAAGCATTTGAAAACCTCGAACTCATCTTTGTGCAAGAGCTTTTTATGACCGATATCGCGCAGCGGGCTGATATCGTTGTCGGTGTAAAATCAGCCTATGAAAAGACAGGCGTGTATGTCAATGCGATGCGCAGATTGCACCTTTCGCAGCCTTTGGTTCAGTCTGATTTGCCTGATGATTGGGAAGTGATCAAGCTTCTGGATCAAAAAATGGGGGCGACTCCAACGTATGAAACCTCTGAAGATGTATGGAATGAAGTAAGAGAGGTAGCGTATAGAAGGTTTAGCGGTGCTTCGTATTTGAGACTTCAAAAGCATAGAAAACGCGGATTGCAATGGCCTGTGCATACTGAAGATACGCCGATATTGCATCAGCTAGATTTTAGAACCAAGGATGGTTTAGGTGCCTTTAGATATCAGCAGTATAAACTTAGAGGTATGGTAGAGCAGATACTCAATAAGTCACTCAAAGGGTACCATCTGACTACAGGCCGAACATTAGCACATTACAATAATTCTGCCCAAACAAAATATACAGAATCTTTGATGAAACGTTATGAAGAAGATCTTTTGCTGGTGCATGAAAGTGATGCAACTGATTTTCGTACGGAAAGAGTGATTTTGAAAACAGAGTTTGGTGAAACCAATCCGATCAGAGTGAAATTGACAGATAAAGTACGCCCTAAAACACTCTATGCAACATTTCATTATGCCGATACGAAATTGAACAATATTTTTGGGGACAAGAGCGATGAACTCATTATGACAGCCGCTTTCAAATCGATACAAGTAGAGGTGATACCTGTAAGCGACGAGGTGGCTTGTAGCTAATGGAGCGGGATCTTCCAAAAATGTATGGGGACAATAGTGAAAATCTCGCTACCCGTTTTTTGGAAGAGAAAGGGTTTTTGATCGTTGATCGTAACTATTTTGCTCGCAAACTTGGGGAGATAGATATCATCGCAACTCGCGACGACATACTTCATTTTATAGAAGTGAAGAGTGGTAAAGCCGATTTTGATCCTGTCTATAATGTAACACCAGCAAAACTTCGCAAAGTGATCCACTCGGCATATTATTATATGAAAACAAAAGGGATTGATGCAGCGTTTAGTATCGATGCATTGATCATTCGAAATGGAGAAATCGAATTTATAGAGAATGTTACGCTATAATTTTCTTTCTTTATTTTTTCACAAGGCACATGCATGAGACTCTCTGATGAGCAGCTTCAAGATTTTCACAAAAATGGATTTATTGTACTTAAAAATTTTCTTTCTGCTCAGAGGTGTGATGCTATTTTAGCAAAAGCCAAAGAGCATTTAGAAGCCAAGATTGAACCTATCGAAACAGAGATGGGGTATAGTGAACGATCTAAAGTATACCGTACAGATGTCACTGATTATGCTAGTCATACAAAAGAAGAAAATGTTGTTGTGCGGAGGCTAAGGCAAGTGTATGAGCGCGATCCGATTTTTAAAGCGTGGATGGAAGACGAGAAGATACGTCCTATTTTGCAACAGATTTTAGAGGATGATGTGGTGTTGACTACAGCACATCACAACTCTATCATGACAAAAATGCCTTACTATAGCCGCGCAACAGGATGGCATCAAGACAGAAGGTATTGGCGCTATTCTGATAACAATTTAGTGAGTGTTTGGCTCGCTTTGGGTGAAGAGCGGAGTGAAAACGGTGTGCTTGAGTTTATCCCTAAAAGCCATCATATGACTTTTAAATCGGGGCAGTTTGATGACAAAGAGTATCTCAAGGAAGATGATGATGTGAATACCCCTTTGATTGCAAGTAAAGTTTTTACGGTTTTGCAAAAAGGAGATGTGATCATTTTTCACTCTTTGTTGTTGCATCGCGCAAATTATAACAGTACAGACAAGCCGAAAATATCCTTTGTTTATACAGTAAAAGGTGCCAAAACGAAAGCGATAGAGGGGAGCCGTTCGGCGCAATACCCAGAAGTTCCATTATCGCATATCGCATAAGTGTTCTTTGGGTTGCCCATTTTTCATAAATCGAAAGATAATTTCAAGAACATAAGTTAAAACAATAGTTTTTATAAGAAATATAGGCTATACTATCCTCATTAAATATAAAGGATTAAATATGGCAAAATATATTGAATTAACCAATGAAAATTTTGATGCTACTATCGCTGAAGGCGTTACAATGGTAGATTTTTGGGCTCCATGGTGTGGTCCATGTAGAATGATCGCTCCGGTAGTTGAAGAGCTTGCAGAGGATTTTGACGGTAAAGCAAAAATCTGTAAAGTCAATACAGATGAACAACAAGAGATCGCTGTAAAATATGGTATCAGATCAATCCCTTCAATTCTTTTTTTCAAGAATGGTGAATTGGTAGACCAAATGGTAGGTGCAGCTTCTAAAGATGCATTTGCTTCGAAAATAAACGCACAACTTTAATGCGTTAGAAAGGGAGATTCTTTCTCTCTTTACTCCTCTTTTATATCTAGTTTTAGATAAAATCTTATAAAACGTTTAACCAAGTATTTTCGTACCATTAAAGAGAAATTATTTGATTAATTGTTTTATTTTTCGCTAAGGATTAAAAATGTTGGATTGTGCCATTATTGGAGGTGGACCCGCTGGTTTAACAGCAGGATTGTATACCACGCGTGGCGGACTGAAAAATGTAACGCTATTTGAAAAAGGGTTACCTGGCGGACAGATCACACAAAGTTCTGAAATCGAAAATTATCCGGGGTTTTTTGAACACGATAAAACAGGTATGGATTTTATGGATACCTGGCAAGAGCAGTGTTTTCATTTTGGTTTGAAGCATGAGATGAAACAAGTGGACCGTGTAGAAAAAGTAGGTGAACATTTCAAAGTGATCCTTGAAGGCGGCGAAAGTGTAGAGGCACTGACTGTGATCGTTTGTACCGGGTCTACACCAAAACGAGCAGGTATTAAAGGTGAAGACGAATATTTTGGCAAAGGGGTAAGTACCTGTGCAACCTGTGATGGGTTTTTCTATAAAGATAAACCAGTGACCGTACTTGGCGGAGGAGATACCGCGCTTGAAGAAGCATTTTACCTTTCTAATATCTGTTCTGATGTGTATGTTGTCCATAGGCGAGAAAGCTTTAGGGCTGCCCCTCCTACCATCGATAGAGTGATGCGAAAAGAAAACATTCATCTTGTCACCAATGCAGTGATCGATGAAGTAGTTGGAAATGCGATGGGTGTGAGTGGTGTCAATATCAAAAAAAATGATGGAGAGGAGATGCATCTTCCCAATACAGGACTTTTTGTGTTTGTGGGACATAATGTCAATAATGATGTACTCAAAGATCCAAATGGTGGATTTATCTGCGAGATGAATGCGTGGGGACAAGTGATCGTCGATTTGAGTATGAAAACATCGGTCGAAGGGCTTTTTGCAGCGGGGGATATGCGTATTCATGCCCCAAAACAAGTTGTTTCGGCCGCAGGAGATGGTGCTGTGGCAGCACTACAAGTAATTTCATATATACAGGAGCAGCAATAATGACGAAAGTGGGTATAGTCGGCAGTACAGGAAGAATGGGCGCACATCTCATTAAAAATGTACTAGAACACGAGAGTTTAGAACTTAGTGCTGTACATGTTTTTGATGAATTGAAGGCTGATTTACCGGCAGATGTACTGGTGACGAACAGTATGAAAGCGATGCTTGAACATTGTGATGTCGTGATCGATTTTTCGGCACCTGTTGCGACTCAAGAGCTTTGTGAAGAGGCCTTGAAAAATCCTACAGCATTGGTTGTAGCTACGACAGGATTTAATGAACATCAGCAAAATCTTCTTAAAGAGGCATCCAAAGAGATGCCTGTGTTATATTCTTCCAATATGTCAGCTGGGATAGCACTGCTCAAACAACTGGTGGAGCAAGTAGCTGCGACATTGAAGGATTTTGATATCGAGATCGTAGAGCAACATCATCGTCATAAAGTAGATGCACCGAGCGGTACAGCATTGACATTGGGTGAATTTGCAGCGAAAGGAAGAGGTTTAGACCTTGAGTCTGTCCGTGTCTCTGGAAGGGATGGTCAGATCGGCGCGAGAAGTAAAGATGAGATCGCAGTGATGGCACTTCGTGGCGGAGACATCGTCGGCCGTCATACGGTAGGGTTTTATAATGACGGCGAGTTTTTAGAACTTAACCATACAGCTACAAGTAGAGAGACTTTCTCTAAAGGAGCGATTCGTGCGGCAGCTTGGCTGGTAGGTCAAGAGAATGGTTTTTATTCTATTAATGATTGTTTAGGGATTTAACATGTGTGCAATAGTTGGTGTATTTGGTGCAAAAAATGCTTCTAAGGTAGCGTATTATTCGCTTTTTGCGATGCAACATCGTGGACAAGAGTCTACCGGTATTTCTACAGCAGATGGAAAGAAAATCCATTTGATTAAAAAACGAGGATTGGTCACGGAAGTGTTTGATGAGGAGAGTTTTAATCTCCTTCAAGGAAGTTGTGCAATAGGGCACAACCGTTACTCTACCGCAGGGGCCGATTCGGTCCTTGACGCGCAACCTGTATTTGCTAAATATAAGTTAGGGGAAATCTCTATCGCGCACAATGGGAATCTTGTCAATAAATACGAAGTGAGAGATGAATTGATCGCAAAGGGTGCCATCTTCCAAACAGATATGGACACGGAAAATATGGTTCACTTGATTGCGAAAAGTCAAAAAGATGCTTTGATAGACCGTATTAAAGATATGTTGACTAAGATTGAGGGGGCGTATTGTTTAGCGATTCAAAGTCGAAGTAAGATGTTTGTGATACGCGATCGTTTTGGTATCCGTCCTTTGAGTCTAGGGAAACTTAAAGATGGTGGATACATCGTGGCGAGTGAAACCTGTGCATTTGACCTTGTAGGAGCTAAATTTATTCGTGATGTAGCGCCAGGAGAAATGTTGATTTTTGAAGAAGGAAAAGAGCCTATTTCAGAGCAAATTTTTGAACCAGATTTCCACCCGTGTGCGTTTGAATATATCTATTTTGCAAGACCTGATTCGACCATCGATGGTAAGAATGTGTACGAAACCCGTTTAGAAATGGGGCGCAGGCTAGCAAAAGAGGTGCCTGCGGAGGTTGATTTGGTCCTTCCTGTTCCTGATTCTGGTGTTGCAGCCGCAAGAGGATACGCAGAAGGGTTAGGGGTGCCATTTGAAATGGGTATCGTTCGTAACCACTATGTTGGTCGGACATTTATCGAACCAACGCAAGAGATACGTGATCTTAAAGTAAAACTGAAGCTCTCTCCTGTACAACATTTGATTGCAGGAAAGCGTGTTGCTATTATTGATGATTCTTTGGTGCGAGGAACCACATCCAAACAAATCGTGAAGATGTTGCTTGATGCAGGAGCGAAAGAGGTGCATATGCGTATCGCAGCGCCTGAGATTAAATATCCATGTCGTTATGGTATCGATACTCCAACACAAGCAGAGCTTATCTCTGCAAACTACTCAGTCGAAGAGATTGCTAAAA
>JBEARN010000082.1:0-5791 GCA_041163165.1 Pseudomonadota bacterium | reverse complement strand
AAATGCAATGAAGGTTTGGGAAGAGATACAGCAAGGAAAACCAACGACAAATGCAAGCGGAGAATCGTTATATCTAGGACATCTACTGGCAGACGAAGAATTGAGAGCAAAACTCTCTGAATCACAAATAAGAGAGTGTTTCAATTATGAGTATTACACGAAAAACGTAGATGCAATTTTTCATAGAGTGTTTGGATAGATCTATCAAAAAATTTATCTTATCTTGTTGCACAAAAAATAAATTTCTGCTCTTTTTTTGTGTAACATTTTGCTCTGTTTCCCATTGGGCGGGGCTTCCTGAGTTTATCACAAAATCTTATAAAAATAATCTCAAAAAATGATACTTTTTTTCAAAAAATTCCAAGGATAAATTGAGTAAAATCGGATTTATTCACGGCCCAAAAATAAGGTGCGTTTTATCTGTAGGAGTTAAAAAAATGATTAGAGTTGTCAAGCGAAATGGTAGAGTAGAAACACTTGATGTGGCAAAGATACAAAAGTATACTTCTGCAGCAGTTGAAGGACTTGTTCGTGTAAGTCAAAGCGAACTTGAAGTAGATGCAAAACTCCAATTTCGTGACATGATCACTTCCAAAGAGATACAAAAAACACTTATTAAAACAGCGGTAGATAAGATTGATATCGATAGACCAGATTGGACGTTTGTAGCGGCTAGATTATTCCTTTATGATATTTACCACAAGGTGACCGGCTTTACTGGATACAACCATTTGAAGGATTATTTTAGTAAAGGGGAGAAAGAGGGGCGTATCGTTCTTGGGTTGAAAGAGAAGTATGATCTTGATGATTTGAATGCATATATTAAGCCTGAAAGAGATTTGCAGTTTACATATCTTGGGATTCGTACTTTGTATGATAGATATTTGCTTAAAGACCGCGAGGGAGATCCTATAGAGTTGCCACAACAGCTCTTTATGGGGGTCGCGATGTTCTTGGCTCAAAATGAATTTGATTGTCAAACCTGGGCGAAAAAGTTTTATGATATTTTGAGTAAATTTGAAGTAATGGCAGCAACACCAACATTGTCAAATGCAAGAACACCTAGACACCAATTAAGCTCTTGTTATATCGGTTCAACACCTGACAATATCGAAGGTATTTTTGATGGATACAAAGAGATGGCATTGTTGTCTAAATTTGGTGGTGGGATTGGTTGGGACTGGTCTTTGGTGCGAGGTATGGGATCGTATATCGATGGGCACAAGCATGCGGCTGGAGGAATCGTACCTTTTCTTAAGATCGCCAATGATGTTGCTATCGCTGTAGACCAACTTGGAACACGTAAAGGGGCAATCGCTGTCTATGTGGAGCCATGGCATGTTGACATTCGTGACTTTCTTGATCTCAAAAAGAACTCTGGGGAGGAGCGCCGTAGAGCGCACGACCTTTTTCCTGCCGTATGGTTGAATGATCTCTTTATGCAAAGGGTTGAAGCTGATGAAATGTGGACACTTTTTGATCCGTTTGAAGTGCCTGAGTTGACAACGCTTTACGGTCAAGCATTTGAAAAGCGTTACCTTGAGCTTGAAAATTCCGAAGATAAAATCACAAGAGAGAGAGTCTCAGCAAAAAACCTTTGGAAGGAGATGTTACGTTCTTACTTTGAAACAGGAAATCCATTCTTGACTTTTAAAGATACTGCGAACAAAGCAAATCCCAATAAGCATGTCGGAGTCATACGAAGTACAAATCTTTGTACAGAAATTTTCCAAAACACTGCACCCAATACCTATAAAACACGATTTACATTTGAAGATGGAACGACTCAGTCATATGATGAAAATGAAATGTTGACAGTGGACAACGGCATGACAAAACCAGCCAAAAAGGTGACAGCGCTTGATGGGCTCAATGGCAAACAGATTTGGATCGTAGATAAAGAGATGACGGATGGCGATACGGCAGTATGTAACCTTGCTTCTGTTAACCTGGCAAAAATACACACAAAAGAAGATATGGAGCGCGTTATTCCTATCGCTATTCGTATGCTTGATAATGTCATTGATCTCAATTTCTATCCTTTGGCTAAAGTGAAAAAAACCAATGAAAAATCACGATCGATTGGACTCGGTGTGATGGGTGAAGCACAAATGCTTGCGGAGAATAAAATAGAGTGGGGAAGTCATGAGCATTTTACAAAGATCGATGAAGTGATGGAATCGTTCTCTTATTATGCTATTGAGTCTTCAAGTAATTTGGCATTAGAAAAAGGTGTTTACCCAACCTTTGAAGGTTCTGATTGGTCAAAAGGAATTTTCCCTATTGACAAAGCAAATGAGAATGCATGTAAGTTGGTAGACAGAGGCGGGCTCTTTGGGTATACCCATGATTGGCAAGCATTAAAGCAAAAAGTAAAAACAGATGGGATGAGAAATGGATACCTTATGGCAGTTGCACCAACGAGTTCTATTTCTATTTTGACAGGGACAACACAAGCGATAGAGCCAGTATATAAACGAAAGTGGTTCGAAGAGAACCTTTCTGGGCTGATTCCTGTCGTTGTTCCAAATCTTTCCGCCGATACATGGCAGTACTATACTACCGCATATGATTTAGATCAAAATCTTCTTATTAAGGCAGGAGCCATCAGACAAAAATGGTTAGACCAAGGACAGAGTTTAAATATCTTTATCACGCTTGATAAAGCCAGTGGTAAATACCTGAATGAGATTTATATGAACGCTTGGAAATTTGGATTGAAGTCTACGTATTATTTAAGATCACAATCTCCTGAATCTTCAAATGATGTTGAAGATCGAAGTCAAGAGTGTGTCGGGTGTCAATAAAAATCGGGTATAATCCCGATCTCCCTAGAAATGATTTAGAATTCAAAATAAGCCATTTTACGCTTTTAGGTTCACCAAAATATGAAAAAAATAAAAAAAAGGCTTATTTTGGCATTTTTTGAGACACTATTGATCTTTAAATATAATTTTTAGTCACCATATTTCTAAAAATGGATGACTTACCTATTCTCCCCATCCATGCATCCGTTTTGAAATAAGAATATCATAACCATCAATCCAATCATCTAAGATGCTTGATGCAACATATCCCTTTGCTTCCAATAGCGGTAACCAATGTTTTTTTGCCTCTTTTCCTTTTGTGGGAATGACTAAAATAATATTGCCAGCTGTTTTGATGATGGGGTAACATTTACTAAGAAAATCTTCCCTTTGCTCTTTTTCAATATGCGAGGTTACAAAGAGGTAATCATACTCTTTCCCTTGAATAAAATATTTTGGACGAGCCAATGAGAAGTTGATCAAATGAACGGAGGGGAAAGTATTATATTCCTCTTTGATTGTTTCATAAAATAGAGGCGTTGTGGCATTGAGTTGGTAAGCATATTCTTTTTCATGGCACAATTGAAGCAACGCATCACAAAAATTTTTTTCTCCATCGCTAAAGTGGACAATACGCGTTGAAGGGCGATCTGCTATAAGGGTGAGAAGTGATTTTAGATCGTTTTTTTCCACAGAGCTCATGAAGGAATTGTATCTAAATAATCAGCCAAAATGTGTATAATATTTGAAAAACATAGAGACCCAATCGGATAAGGCAAAAAGATGGAAAGAAAGAGAATATACAACCCAAATTCAAAAGAAAAAACTAGTGAACGTAGGATCTTTGGCGGAGATCCTACCGGCATTTTTGAACTGAATGATATTAAATATCAGTGGGCGTATAACCTTTGGGAAATGATGCTGAACAATACATGGTTTCCCAAAGAAGTTGATATGACAAGAGATGTCAACGACTATAAGCATTTGACTGACGCAGAGAAATCAGCCTATGACAAAGTTCTTGCGCAGCTTATTTTTATGGACTCACTGCAAACGAATAACATTATCGATAACATCAACCCTTTTATCACGGCACCAGAAGTGAACCTCATTTTGGTAAGACAATCTTTCGAAGAGGCATTGCATTCGCAAAGCTATGCCGTTATGGTAGACAGTATTTCCACCAACTCCAATGAGATTTATGAGCTTTGGAGAAAAGATATGATGCTCAAAAGTAAAAATGATGCTATCGCAAAAGTGTATGAAGAATTGACTGCCAATCCAACAGATAGCAATATCGTCAAAGCAATGTTTGCAAACCAAATCCTTGAAGGAATTTATTTTTACAGTGGATTTGCATACTTGTATACATTGGCGCGTTCAGACAAGATGCTTGGTACAGCTCAAATGATCCGATTTATCCAAAGAGATGAGGTTACGCACTTAACCCTTTTTCAAAACATGATTAATTCCACTAAAAAAGAGAGACCAGAACTTTTTACCAAAGAGTTGATCGAAGAAGTTTATGAGATGTTTAGATCGGCCGTGAAGCTTGAAACCCAGTGGGGAGCTTACATTACCCAAGGTCAGATATTGGGGCTTACGGATGATATCATTGCGCAATATATTCAGCATCTTGCAGACAAAAGGCTTCATGCTGTTGGGCTTCAGCCACTTTATAATGTAGAAAATCCTATCAAGTGGGTTGACAATTTTTCGAAGTTTAATGATCAAAAAACAAATTTCTTCGAGGGAAATGTAACAAACTACTCTAAGGGAAGTTTGGATTTAGATGATTTTTAGATCGAACCATGGTAAATCTTCCTCATAAAATCGAAGTTGTAGTCTTACAGCTTCCTTCTCATAAACGGTATCAAGAGAACTTTGATACACTTCTTTACCACTTAAGAGAGCATCAAGACAAACATATCGTCGTAGCACCAGAAGTATTTTTGACGGGATTTGACTATGAACATATGGATACTGCCGCAAAGTTTTCAGCCAATGCGCTCAAAATGCTCAAAAAAGAGGTGAACGAACAGATAGTCATCTTTACCCTGATTGTCAAAGTAGGTGACACTTTTGTCAATCAGGCTGTGGTGATCCATCAGCATAAAGTGATGCATAAGCAAGAGAAAGTCAAGCTTTTTAGGCTAGGAGATGAAGATCTTTATTTTCAACCAGGCAAAAAGAAGAAAGTCAAGCTATTTGAGATAGGGGGTGTCAAGTACGCACTTCTTATTTGTTTTGAATTACGATTTAAAGAGTTGTGGAGACAGGTAGAGGGTGCAGATGTAGTGATCATCCCCGCACGATGGGGGAAATTGCGCAAAATACATTTGGAAGTTTTATCACGGGCACTTGCTGTGATGAATCAATGTTATGTGATTGTTTCAAATTCGAGTGATGAGGATATGGCAAAATCTTCTGCTATTATATCTCCTATGGGTGAGGTGGTGATGAATGATGCACTTGATACACTCGAAGGGACAATCGATTTTAGAGAAATCAAAAAAATACGGCGTTATATTGTGATGGAGTAAAAATGAATATAAAAAATATATGGTGGATGATGCTTAGTGTACTATGTGTGTATGGCGATACCCTACAGATACAGTCCGAACAATGTAAAGCAGGTGTTTTGGATAGTTGTTATGAAGCGGGGGTTTTATTGACCTCTAAAGAAAATAGTAAAGACCAAGAGAAAAAAGATAAGGGGATGGAATATCTTCGTAAAGCGTGTCAATATGGGCATGCGAAATCTTGCGATGTTTTAGGGGATAATTATTATAAAGATGGACTTTATCGCGCAGCCATTGGGTATCTTGAAACTTCTTGTGAGAGAGAAATCAAAGATGCATGTGAGGCTTTAGGGACCATCTATAGAGATGGGCATGATGTGAGGCAAGATGATGTGCAGGCACGAATGTATTATGAGAAGGCGTGTGGTTTTGGTGGCGCAGATGCTTGTATTAATGTAGGTA
>JBEARN010000081.1:0-5809 GCA_041163165.1 Pseudomonadota bacterium | reverse complement strand
AAGCCCTTTGGTCGCTTCAAAGATAGCTTGAGTATATACTTCTGCCGGTATTGTCACCTCGTCATTATAAGTCACCCCGATACCGCCACCAACATCAAAAAACTTAATATCCACATTGATCGCTTTGAGAGAACGTACCAAATCTGCTACGATCATACATGCCTCTTGAATAGGTTCGATTTTTGTCAATTGCGATCCTATATGAAAATGGATCCCTACTGGATTCAAAAACGCTGACTTGTTGGCATAGATATACATACGTTTTGCCATATCGATCTCGACACCAAACTTATTTTCATGAAGTCCCGTCGAGATATAAGGGTGGGTTTGGGGATCGATATTTGGATTCACACGAATTGAGATACGCGCTTCTTTACCAAGCTCTTTTGCGATCATCTCTACACGTTTCATCTCCGCTTCACTCTCGAGGTTAAGCAATAAAATATCTCTTTCTAAGGCTTCGCGAATCTCTTCATCACGTTTTCCTACACCCGAGAAAATGATCTTATACTTATCGATACCTGCTCTCATCGCACGCTTTACTTCGCCGATACTCACACAATCCGCACCTGCACCGAGTTTCGCCAAATGTGCAATCACCGAGAGATTGGAGTTTGCTTTCACTGCATAATTGATCATCGATTTTTTACCTGCAAAAGCCTCTTTGAGTGTGGTATACCTATCGGTGATATAATCAAAATCATACATATAAAGAGGGGTACCATACTTCTCTACTAATGCATTAATGTCAAACTTCATCTATCTAATCCTATATTGCCCATATTTTGGAGTCTATTTGAAGATGATTTTATCTAAAAGTTGATTAAAAGGTAGATGTCAAAAAAAGAACGTAAATTTAGCGTATCCGTTTTTCATCGGTACGATACACATAAATTGCATATCCGATTAAAAGCAAGATAGGTAAAATAGTAGCTATTTCTGGCAATATCACGCCATTTTCACCCATCTTACCCAAACCGAACAAAAGACCCCAAACGATGAACACACTACCCAAAGAAAGTGCGATCACCAATCCCAGATTAGTCATCCTTGCGTGAAAAGGGAGCTTATAAAAAAGAATCAACAACAATCCGATGGAAAATAGCGGTATCACCACCTTATCATAAAGTGCTGCTCTGACTTTATTTGAATTAAGATGCTGCTTATGCAGTAGCTTCCACGTGGTATAAATATCGTCAAGGTTCAATGATTTCCCTTCATAAAGAGATTCGATGATTTTAGGCTTGTACCCCTCAAGCGTTTCAATGCTTTTTTTCTGTTCTATTTGGTATCTTTTAAGCTCATTATTTTGATAAATATGTGTTTTCAACGTCGCATCATATGCGATCCATTTTTCATCAAAAAAAACCGCTTTAGGGGCATTGATCGTATAACGTACTTGATCATTTTCTACTTTAAAAATAGTGATATCTTCTATCTTTTTTTCGATCGGATTAAGCTTGTTGATATACACAAATGTATCGTTATATTTAAAAAAAAGATCATTCACATTATACGTATACAGCTCATTATTCAATAATGAATTTGCCTTATCTTGCGCATAGGAAAACTCTGTCGTGTGCAACCAAACAAAAAGAAAATATACCAATGAAGCAATAAACAATAAAGGGGCAAAAACCTTTTTTTTGCTATATCCAAAAGCATGAAATGCCCCCATTGTATTGCTTTTAATCAATGCTATTTTAGTCATGATCAATGCAAACACGATTGCCAATGGATACAAAATACTCAACGCCTCTTGCCAGACATAAAAAATATAAAGTATCTTATCATTTGGAGTGACATTAAGGCGCTGGGCATGTTGAAAATAATCTATTGTGGCAAAAGAAAACGAAAGCCCTAAAAGTACCCAAAGCAAATTTTTCACATACAATTTTCCCAAATAGGTAAAATATAATGAAGGGTTAAAAAGACTCATGCGCTTAACCCTTCTATCGATTTTAAACTATACATCGATTGCACTTCTTTAAATGCACCATTTTGAAGTGCTTTGCAGGCGTTAGCGACATGTTCTATGAGACGATGCAGCTGTTGTGCTTCCTCATCAGAAAAATCGTGCAAAACATACGAAGCGACTTCTGATTTACGTTCAGGTTTACCTACGCCGACCCTCACCCGAAGATACTCTTTTGTAATGTGAGCATCTAAAGATTTCAGTCCATTATGTCCACCATCTCCCCCACCTTTTTTAAAACGCACCGCACCGAAAGGAAGATCGATATCGTCGTGAACCACAATAATATTTTCTAGTTCCACTTTAAAAAAGTCTTTCACAGGCTGTACTGATTTTCCAGAAAGGTTCATAAACGTGGTAGGTTTTAAAAAAAGTGAATTGGTTGCACGATAAAGCATACCGTGAAATGAAGTTTTGGAGATATCTCTGGCTTGGAAGTCAACGACTAACTTGTCGATGACTTTAAACCCTATATTGTGCCGCGTATTTTCGTATGGTGTTCCTGGATTTCCTAAACCTACGAAAAGTATCACGAGTTGGCTTTCATGCTATTATTTAGCCTTGATTACACCACAAATAGCAACGTCTGGTCTGTCCATCATTTTACAGTTTGTTGGCACTTCAACATCTCTGATAAGGATAGAATCATCTCTGTTTAATGGCTCAACATTAAGATCAAATTTCGCAGGCATATTTTCGATAGCCCCTCTTACCCTTAATCTTCTTTTAGACATGACAAGCACACCTTTATTTTTAAGCCCAACCGGTGTTCCATGTGTTGATACTGGTACAAGGAAATTTGTCACTTGACCAGGAACAGCTACTCTTAAATCGACATGCTCAACATCACCATTCACTGGGTGCAATTGGTACTCTTGAATCACAACATTTAGCTCTTTATCCCCTACTTTTACTGGGAATGCAAGTGTCTTTTTATTTCTTACTGTTCTAGTAAACTCACCGCGTTTAAATGCTGCGTGAATATTTTCAACACCATTTGCATAAATGTTTGCGATTAGATAACCATCTCTTTTAAGCTGCTTTGAATTACGCTTTCCGATACTCTCTCTAACGATACCTTCTAACATGTTAGTCCTTTTTCTATATACTTTAATTCGTTTTGCTTATTTAAATCTAGCAAAATAGACGCGAATTATACCGATTTTTTATTAAATTACGCTTCATCGGGTTTAAAATCAAAGACATCACCATCTTTTAAAGTCTCTGCGGCAGAATTCTCCAAAGCACCTTTGCCTACACCTTCAATTTTAAGTTTCATATCCGATCGATTGGTAGCATATTCAAGTGCTGTTTTGGTCTCTATATCCCCCTTACGCAACAAATCTAAGAGTGCTTGGTCAAATGTTTGCGTTCCATAGACATCTTTCCCGTCAAACAATGCATCTGGAATCTCAGCATCCCTTTTTTCGGCTATCAACTGTTCAATTCTGGCTGTTTTTTTCAATATTTCAAGGGCGGCAACCCTTCCTCCAGATATTTTCGGAACAAGCCTTTGAGACACTACCCCTTCCAGCACCGAAGCCAAAGACATACGAATACGCGGCTGCTCTTCTACGCTAAACATCCCTACAATTCTATCTATAGTCTCTTTAGCATCTAAAGTATGCAACGTTGAAAATACCAAATGTCCGGTATTGGCAGCATGCAATGCAATATCGATTGTCTCCATATCTCTCATTTCTCCAACAAGAATAATGTCGGGGTCTTCTCTTAACGCAGCACGCAATGCATCCGAAAATGAATGGGTATCTTGACCGATCGATCTTTGGTTGATAAGACAACCTCGATCCTTATGCACAAACTCTATAGGATCTTCGATCGTAATGATATGTTTTTTTGATTCTCTGTTGATCTTGTCCAAAATAGCTGCAAGGGTGGTTGATTTACCTGAGCCTGTTACACCCGTTACCAAGACGAGTCCTCTTTGTATTTCAGTAAATGTTTTCACAATCGGAGGCAAATGGAGTTCATCGAGTGTCAAAATTTTCACAGGAATGATACGAAACACTGCGCTCAATCCATCCATTTGATAGAAAAAATTAACACGAAAACGACTCTCATCTCCCAAAATATACGAAAAATCCAAATTGCGATCTGCTTGGAGTTTTTTATATTGATCTTTGGTTACGATCTCTTGAGCCAGCTGGTCAACCATCTCTGCGCTCAATGTATCTTCACCTATGATTTTTAATGTTCCATCGATCCGTACACGTACTTGAGAACCTGATTTGATATGAAGATCACTCCCTCCGTTCTTAATCATCGTTTTAAGATAGAGTTTAAGTTTCTCTTCCATATAAAATCCCTTTTATCAAACTACCATTTATTTTAAACTGTCAAGCATCTCTTTGAAAGCTTTTTCAAATGCTTCTAGTCCTTCACGTAATAAGGTATCATACACATCATCCATAAGCACACCATGGGCTTCAAGCTGATTAAAATAATCCTCTAGTGTCTCTTCATCTATAGGTAACATCACTTCTGGCACACCACTATGTTGAAATGCTTCAATCGTCGCAAGAGGAGCCGTATTGACACAATGAGCCCCATAAAGTGCCTTCATATAATACGCGGCTTCAGGTGTATCTCCTTTGACTCCTGTACTTGCAAAAAGTGTACGGATAGCTGGTGTACGGTTTGCCTCTATCAGATTATAAATTTTCGCTGCATTGTAGATACCTGTTTTTGTTACTTCGATACCTTTGTGCTTTAATTGATCATCTAAAAACCTGTCAAAGCGACTCACAAAAATGGAAATAACCGCTTCACAACGTCTGCCTCCAAGCTTTTCAAATTTATCCAATCCTATTTTCATGGCATCTAAACATTTACGTGCCTGATCTGGAGAAAAAATAAGCGTAGCATTCACAGGAATACCGTTCGTAAGTAGCCCCTGCATTGCTTTATATCCAGCTTCTGTTGCTGGTATTTTGATCATTACATTGGGTTCTCCCACCTCATGAAAAAGGCGTTTTCCCTCCTCAAGCGTTTGTTTATAGCTATTAGACAAATAAGGATCGACTTCGATAGAGATATATCCGTCATTTCCTTCATCATAGAGTGGCCTTAAGATTTGTGCGGCATGTTTGATATCTTTTATCGCCAATGCTTCATATTTATCTTTTGCACTTTTGCCGGCAAGAGACGCGAGTTGTTGTTGGTATGCAGGAGATGTAGTGATCGCAGAAGCGAAGATCGAAGGATTACTGGTGGCACCATTGATAATACCTTTTTCTATCATTGTTGCAAATTCATTTTTAAGAAAATCCCGCTCAATAAAATCTAACCATAATGAAAAACCTATCTCTCTATTGACCATCTTTATACTCCCATTTAAAATGCTGCCATGAACCAAAATCGGTAGGTTTTACAATCGCCTCTTTTAATGCTTCTAAAAAAAGATTTCGCTCGACGGTTTGAGCCCCTAATCCGACCATATGATCTGTTTTCATTTGACAATCTATAAAATCATAACCTCTACTCCCTAAAACATCACTTAGTGCCTTAAAAGCTACCTTGGAAGCATCCGAAACGAGCGAAAACATCGACTCTCCAAAAAAGGCTTTCCCGTAAGCGATACCGTAAAGTCCCCCTACAAGTTTTCCTTCTTGATGCACCTCAACACTATGCGCAAATCCCTCTTCATGAAGACGATTATATGCCTCTTCTATCTCAGGAACAATCCATGAGCTTTTTTGCCCTTCTCTATAGACACTTGAACACTGACGAATCACTTCAGAGAAATGGGTATCAAAAGTAACACTAAATTTACCTGAACGGAGTATGCGTCTAAACGATTTTCGTACTTTAAAA
>JBEARN010000080.1:0-5868 GCA_041163165.1 Pseudomonadota bacterium | reverse complement strand
GAGTAATTTTGCCATAGAAGTACCGTGATCCCTTCCATAACTACCAACATTGGTACCGGTAAGAATAAACTCTCCGAAACCATTGGCAGCCAGTCGGCTGATCTGTTCGAGGATCGTCTCTTCTTTATGGGAACGTGCATTGCCACGGACAGAAGGGATGATGCAGTAAGAGCATCGAAAATCGCACCCTTCTTGAATCTTGATAAAAGCCCTGCTTTTCCCCACAAACTCTTCCACGATCGTCGAATCGATATGTTCCAAATCACCGATTTGATAAAAAGGATTCTGTTGTTGCAAGACTGCATTGATCTTCTCTTTTTCCGAGTGTCCCATCACCCCAAACACTTTTTTGTCTTCAAAAAGCGATTCCCCTTTTGAGTGAGCCCCGC
Source organism: Pseudomonadota bacterium (assembly GCA_041163165.1). Lineage (GTDB taxonomy): Bacteria > Campylobacterota > Campylobacteria > Campylobacterales > Sulfurovaceae > Sulfurovum. Next base: position 5,479 of record JBEARN010000080.1, on the reverse strand, counting down.
ACCCAGCAAGGATCACTTTCGCTGAAGGATTTTTACGCTGGATCGCATGAATATAGTTACGGACAGAAGAGTCTGCGCCATTGGTAACAGTACACGAATTCACGACGATAATATCTGATTCATTTTCATTTTCTGTCAGCTCAAATGATTCAAGCTTTGAGATCATCACTTGGGTATCGAACTGATTCGTTCGGCACCCAAACGTTTTGAAAAAAACCTTTTGCATCAATACAGACCTTTAGGGATCACTTCATCGATATCGGGTACAAGCTCCTCTGCTTGAATGCTTTTATGTTTATCCAGATAAATCGATTGGGTTGGGAACGCAAGGTGAATATCGTCTTCTTCTTGTATCCTTATGATGATCTCTGCGGAGATAGTCGATCTTAACGTTAATGTCGCATAAGAATTCGTCAGATACCACGCAGAGATTTTCATCCCATAAGGTTCGATGAAGGTAAGGATACGAGGTTCTACATTGGTATTCTTCATCTGATACTGGCTTCGAAGTTTATTGAGCTGTTTTCGGGTGATATCGGTATACCCTTTCGAGTATTTTTTCGTGATCTCTTTCGCGATTTGAGCCGCCTTGTGAATGTTCGAATCAAACGTCACCATAAAGTCTATTCCATCCCAAACGGTTTTAATGCCAGCATGAGAATAATTCGCGATCATATCAGTAAATATAAAGTTATTTGGTATAAAAATTACCCTACCAGCACGACGATTTTTCATATACGTAGTAAGTGTAACATCTTCATGCATCGTCATACGCAAGAGCGAAATATCGACGATATCCCCAATATATTCGATCCCATCTCGTTGGAACTTGACACGATCTCCTACATGGATCGCGCCGCCGATGACGATTGCCACCCATCCCATCAATGACATGAACCAATCCTTCATCGCGATCGCGATACCTGCAGAAGCAAACCCAAGGATCGTCACCAAATAGCTTACATTCTCAAGATACGCAAGCAAAAGCGTCAAGATCAAGATTGTGACAAATGAAACATTGAGTGCTTTGTTGATGGCATAAAAACGGTCATTATCCGACATGTATCTTCGTACAAAATACTTGATCAGGAAAAGAAGCACAATAAAGATAAAAATGATCGATCCGATGATCATCGTCTTCTCTACTTCTCTTTGGATATCATGTTTTAAATTGAGTTCTATTTCGTCTATTTTTTTGCTGTATACATTTTTAGTCGTTTTAAAAATCTCAAGGACAGGAACAAACGTCTTTACCTGATCTTTCGCTTCTTGCAATTCATTCAGATAGATTTCATTCACTTGATCAAGCTCTAAAAGCCCATTGAGTATTTCTTCTTTTTCTTTAAATTTTTCAACCACATACTTCAAGGACTCGTAACGGTTGTTATACTCTTCGATGTCGGACAAGAGCTTCTCTCTGTATGAAAGTGCACCGATCACTGCAAACGGGTTTTGGACCGTAGGGACATTGTCCAAAGCCGGAGGTGTAAGAAACTTTTTGAACGGATCGACTTCATACTCTTTAAGCAGTTGGAGTTTGCCTAAAAGTGTGATTTTCTCTTGTCTTGCATTTTGCAACGCTTCTTTGTCGGTTTTGCTTTTGTTAGCGATCTTTTCCAAACGAGAAATTTTCTCATCCCAAAGCACATCTTGTTCTTCAAGTTCTTTGTAGGTATGGTAGTTGCTGTAGATTTTTGACCAGATATTGTTTTCGCTTAACTCTTTGTCGAGTAGGTTTTTCTCGCCTAAAAGCTGGTCTTTTTTATCGATCTCTAACGAAACTTGGGTCTCTTGCGAGCCAATCGTGGCAGCCTCACTTCCAGCACCTTGCTCTCCAAAAGAGAAGTTAAAAAAACCCACTAGCGCAAAACAAACGAAAAAAACTTTTTTGATACGGCTCATCGTGCTGCTCCAAACTGAGAAAGGATCTCTTTGACTGTTTTTTCATCCACATCAGAAACGATTTGATGCCCCCCGATCCCTTCCGGCAAGATAAACTTGATACTCCCTTTGGCACTCTTTTTATCTAAAAAGAAATGGTCATAAAAAGCATCGACATCTTGAATCTCATAGGTCGTTGGAAGTGAAGCTCGCTCTAAAAGAAGTTTCACTTCTTCTGCTTCTTCGTGAGTCAAAAGTCCAAGTGACACAGCCAAAGCATTTGCCATCACCATCCCTATGGCTACTGCTTCCCCGTGGAGATACGTGGTATAGTTTGTTTCATTCTCCACGACATGTCCAAATGTATGTCCATAATTGAGCACGGCACGGATACCTGCCTCTTTCTCATCTTGGTTGACTACCCATGCTTTAAGTTCTACACTCTTTTTGATCATCTCTTTGAGTGTTTCACTGTTGGTAAAGTCCGCTGTTTGCAAAAATCGAAAATACTCTAGGTCAAACATTACTGCCATTTTGACCACTTCTGCAACACCCGCAGCAAATTCACGCGGAGGCAGTGTCGTTAAAAAATAAGGATCGATATACACTGCTTGGGGTTGATAAAAAGCCCCGATGAGATTTTTCCCGTACTTGTTGTTGACACCCGTTTTCCCTCCAACGCTTGCATCGACCTGACTAAGAAGTGTGGTGGGTATCTGGATAAACGCGATCCCTCTTTGGTAAAGGCTGGCTGCAAAACCTGTCATATCGCCTATCACACCGCCGCCAAACGCGATCAGAAGAGATTTTCTGTCAAGCTTATGTTCAAAACAGGCATTGAGAATCTCTTCGACTGTATCTAAAGTTTTATACGCTTCTCCATCTGGGATCGTCACAACATTCAAGGTATTCGCGTCCAAGTGTCTCAATAATTTGTCTAAATGGAGTTTGGAAACGGTAGGGTTGGTTACCACTACGACATTGGTGTCAAATGTCAGTGTAGGCAATGCATCAATAGTGATATCATACGTAATATTTTCTGTGTGTAACAATTCGATAGGGACGATCATCTGCTAAAACCTTAAGCACGTTGAGTTAATAAGCTTTATTCTATCTTATTTGAGATTAAGTATATTTTAATCTGAGAGCGCAAAAGGTATGAGGAGTTTGGGGTGCCTGTTGGTGGTGAGCAAAAAGTCTTGTATTTTATACGAAATAAGCTTTTTAAAGATACTGCTGCTGAGTCTTTCCTCAAAAGGTGCGATTTGGAGTATATTTTCTTTAAAAGAGAGCTCCCGTATAGGGTTTGCGATTTTTTTCTCTATATGGATATTCATATTAAAAATCTGCGTGAGCGTTTCATAATGTTCGATCACCATCTGCTTGCTCTCAAAATCCCCTTCAGGATCAAAATCGGCAAGGGTAAGTTCAAGCCCTAAAGACTCAGAAAGGTCAAATGCCGTGGTGGAGATCGATTCCATTTTTTCGTTTTCATCCATCAAAATGATAGTGTTTTTGATGTTGTAAAGGAGCTGCTTGTCCCCAAAAAGAAATACGAGTTTTTTCAGCGCATAGAGTCTCTCTTTCAGCTCATCCGCTTCAAAAGCAGGAATACTGTTCATCACCAAACCGATATTAAACTCATGGATATCATCTTCTACAAGTCTCTTAATGTCCTCATTGTGATAAAACACCGAAATATTGATACGATCCGAACCATGGGTTTTCAGTTCATCTATGAGTGCGAAGTTGTTTGGATAGATGATCCTAACAAAAAGTTCTTTGTCTTCGAGTCTCTCCATCAGATAGATCGCTTGTTTGAGATAAATCAGCGCCTCCTTTTGGTCGTATCGCAGATCAAGTAGAAGATAGATATTTTTCCCGAACGGTTCAGGGAAAAGACCGATCCGTTTGTTGATCATTTTATAGACACCTTCAAGCACCAAAGGTTTACCCACGATGAGCAATGTATCGTTGGGGCGTATCATCGTTGCATTGGTTGGGAGGATCTGCTTATCGTTTCTATACAGTGCAGCGATTTTCCATTTTTTTTGCAAGATCGAGCCGATATGTCTATAGGCATACGTACTGCCAAAAGGGACATGCACTTCCATGATCTCACCTTGTCTCAAACCTACATTTTGCGCGATAAGAGGCACATTCGGGAGTTCGTCGTACAAATGCACGGCGATCAATTGATCGCGGTGGACGATGGTCACGTTTTCATGGATCCCATCAAATGCGTCACCTTCCCACTGATTGACAAGCACCACGCGCAGTTTAGGATCGATAAGTGCTATATTTTTCAGAGAATGGATCGCATCTTCCAAATCTTCCATCACGATAAAAATATTGGAAAATTTTGCCGATTCCATGATGCGACTTAATTTTGAAAAACTCGTTGGATCAGCATCGATCAACGTGATATTGTTTGCGATATTTTCAGGCACAGTATCTGCTTTATAACACGCCACGTGATAATGGTTTTCAGCGACACGATTTTTACTGATCCACTCGATAAAATGTCTAGCGATACTCCCGCTAGCCAAAATAAGTATATTTTTGATAAGCATCCTTTAGTCGATAGCAAGATGAAGTATCGATTGGTTTTCTCTCATTTAAAAAATGTCGATATAATTTCATCAAATTTTTGGAGGGTATTATAACACAATGCAATTTCAGATAGATAAAACCGAGGGCAAAGCACGCGCCTGCACCATCCAAACAGCCCACTCCACCATCCAAACACCGGTGTTTATGCCGGTAGGAACAGTCGGTGCTGTGAAGGCGCTTGATGCCACCGATCTTAACACATTTTTAAAACCAGAAATCATCTTAGGCAACACTTATCATCTTTATATCCGTCCCGGAGATGAGATCATCAACACGATGGGAAAACTGCATGGTTTTACCAAATACCCTAAAAGCTTTCTTACTGATAGCGGTGGATTTCAAGCATTTTCTCTCTCTGAAAATGTCAAGATCGATGAAGGGGGTATCACCTTTCGAAGTCACCTTGACGGGAGCAAACATTATTTTACACCCCAAAAAGTCATCGATATCCAGCACAATCTCGGCTCAGATATCATGATGATACTCGATGATCTTGTAGCACTACCCGCAACACAAAAACGGATCCAAGAGAGCATCGAACGGACCACCCGTTGGGCACAAGAATCGATAGACTATTTTAGAGCCAAACAAACCGAAGGAATCGGCGTTGATCAAAATATCTTTGCCATCATCCAAGGTGGTACCGACAAAGCATTTCGTGAGATCTCAGCCAAAGCCCTTTGCGCGATGGACTTTGACGGATTTGCCATCGGTGGTTTGAGTGTCGGGGAGGCAAATCAAGAGATGTATGATACGGTGGAGTGGACGACGCAGTTTATGCCGGAAAACAAACCGCGTTACCTGATGGGAGTGGGAACACCTGAAGATTTAGTTGAAAACGTGGCAAGGGGTGTGGATATGTTTGATTGTGTGATGCCTACGAGAAATGCGCGCAACGGGACTCTTTTTACAAGCTTTGGAAAAGTCAATATCAAAACAGCAGCATACACCACCGATGAAAGCCCTATCGATCCAGAGTGCGAGT
>JBEARN010000079.1:0-6055 GCA_041163165.1 Pseudomonadota bacterium | reverse complement strand
AATCCTGGCAATCCTTCTATCAAGATATTCCCATCTGCTAACAATCCCATGATGAGACGCTTCACGATATGTTCTTGTCCCAAAATAGAACGGTTCATCCGTTGCTGCAATAATGCTATCGATTCTTTCGGTGTCATTTTTTCCCTTTATTTTCCCTATTGTAGCATAGGTTATTTGCCAAAAAGATAGATCAGTTCCGGATAAACCATCACGATGAACAATGCCAAAATTTGCAACCCTATAAATGGGACAACCCCTTTATAGATAGCTCCAGTGCTCACTTTGTCTCCTGCAGCACCCTTGAGGTAAAAAAGCGCAAACCCAAAAGGTGGTGTCAAAAACGAGGCTTGCAGGTTCATCGCGATCAAGATCGCAAACCACACGGGGTCTATGCCAAATGATGCTACGATAGGAACTAAGATAGGTACGACCACAAAAGCAATCTCGATGAAATCGATAAAAAAACCTAACAAAAAGATAAGCAACATCACAATGAAAATAAACATCCATTTATCGCCTATCTCACCTGTAAAAAAATCCATCGCCATATCGCCACCGCCAAGTTCGTTAAATACAAGTGAAAAAGCGGTAGCACCTATAAGGATCATAAAGATCATGGCGGTAAGCTTGACTGTTTCTATCGCTGCATAACGAACCATGTGATAAGAAAAACTCCGTTTAAAAATCGCTAACCCTATTGCGCCCACTACACCGACGGCAGCAGATTCTGTAGGCGACGCGATCCCTGCAAAGATCGATCCAAGCACCACACCGATAAGCAGTAATGGCGCTACCATCTCTTTGATCGCCTCTTTAAACACAATCCTATAAGGCTCTTTTGAAATGATCGCAGGGGCGATCTCTTTATCAAAAAAAGAGATCACCATAATGTACAAAATATAAAGCACGATGAGCAACATCCCCGGCACAACCGCCGCACGAAACAGATCCCCTACCGAAAGGTGCATCTGATCTCCAAGTATAATCAATACAATCGAAGGGGGGATCAACTGTCCAAGTGTCCCACTCGCTGCGATCGCTCCTGAAGCCAAAGCAGGACTGTACTTATGTTTCAACATCAACGGCAAAGCGATCAAACTCATCATCACCACTGATGCACCAACGATCCCTGTACTTGCAGCCAGTATGGCTCCTACCAACACTACTGAAATCGCCAATCCGCCACGCATAGAACCAAAAAGTTTCCCCATAGAAAAAAGCAATCCCTCTGCCATTTTCGACTTTTCAAGTATCAGTCCCATAAAGATAAAAAGAGGCACTGCCATCAAAGTCGTATTTTCCATCATTCCATAGGTTCGATAAGGGAGCATTTCCAATGCACTCAACCCTACTTCTTGCGAAATAGAAGCGAAAAGAAGTGCCACCCCTGCAAATACAAATGCAACTTGAAAACCACCCATAAGCAATACAAGCGTGATGACAAACATGATATAAATAGGCTCAAACCAATAAACTGCATCAAAATAATATCCTCCCAAGACGAGCATGCCCAACACTAACACACTACCGAACATACGGTAAAAGCGCTGTTTAGAGATTAATCTCCCGTATGCCTTAAAAATTTCACTTACGGATTGGAGGATCAAAAGAGCAAAAGAGAGTGCCAATACTCCTTTAATGATGTATCGATGGGTCAATCCCCCTGGATCACTTGAAATCTCATGTTGCAGATAACTTTGTGTCACCATTCCTATCGCATCATAAAAGAAAATGAAAGAGAACGGAAGGACCAAAAGCAGCATTGAAAAGATTTGCACGATATGCTTTAAATCACTGCCATAACTTTCGAAAAAGATATCCACCCTCACATGTTTGTCATGCTTCAGGGCATAAGTCAGCCCGAGTAAAAAGATCGCATCAAACAAGTGCCACTCTATCTCTTGTAAAGCGATAGAACCGGCCGAAAAAAGATAACGCATCACGGCATCATACACAACCAACAGAGAAAGAACTACGACCAATACAGCCGCCAAAGCGCCAACATATTTTGAGATGCGATCGGCAATGCTTATATAAAAATTGTGCATAGATTATCCTTTGCTTTTTACTTCCAATACGTATCTAGGCGTACATTCCACCCTTTTCGCCAACGCTCTTCACCACGTTCTGGAGGAGAATTTTCGATACGTCTGCTCAACATCGCTTGAGCTGACTGGGCAAATGCTTTCAGAGAATTTTGCTCCTGAGGATTCATATGTTCAAGGACTTGAAGCAGCCCCCACCCTTCCCCCTTGTAACGTTCGCTTTCAAGCGTTCCTTCACCTTTAAAATTCGTATAATCAAGCAGCACATAAAGCCCTTTTTCATTCAGGCTGCCATCTGCATGATGCATCACAGCATCAAAACGTTTTTGAATCAGCGCTTGTTTTTCAGGATTTTGAATCGTCGCAAGCATTGCAGGCAGTGCATCACTTAATCGCTGCGCCATAAATGCTGCCTGTTCAGGCATCGTCGATTTCAAAAAATCGAAAAGTTCCATATACTGTTTTGTTTTTGCCTCTTTGGCTTTGAAAAATGCTTCTTTTGTCTCCCACGGCAATGGTGTATCGGAATTCAGCCAATTTGGCATGGAAACTTTTCTTTTTTCCATAAAACCGATTACCATTGGAAACACTTCCCTAAAACGCTCGGTATGCCCTTTGGCAAACCAGATAAAATGCCCTATCCCTAAGGAAGCGAAATCCTCTCCTTCGTTCCAATGCACTAAATATTTGTCAAGCCCTGCCCCTTCATTTTGCCATACTTTTTGGGCAATGTAATCTGCCTGTTTCTGTGTCAGTTCTATAGGTGAAGCATTCACAAATATCGTAAAAATAAAAAATAGCATTGCAATCCAATGCTTACCAAAATTCTTCATTTTTAATTGTTCACGCTTCATTATACGAAGCTCGGTGCATCATTTGCAAAAAGGATGAGATCCCCTGGACGGGTTTGCTCGATCAGCATCGTTTCCATTTCAGATTTGGTGGCAAGTTTAACCAGTTTTTCAGGTGACACCTGCGCTTTAAAAATCGCATAATTCAAATCCCCTGTCACCACCACAAGATCGAACACTTCATTGGCTTTTTTTGCGACTTGCACATTGAGCACATCATCCGCTTCGACAAGCCCTGGGGTGATGACCACTTTACGCCCTTGATAAGTTGAAGAGAGTGCAAATGATGCCATCATCCCATCGATGTTACCATTGAAACTATCATCAAGGATCACTTTCCCTCCTGCATCGATTCGTTGCAAACGATGATCGACTGCTTTAAGCGTAGAAAGTCCCTCTTGTATCTGTGCTTCAGTGAGTCCTAATGCTTTGGCGACGAGCACTGCTGCTGCAAGATTATCTGCATTAAAAGCACCAAGTATAGAAGCAGTGTATCGCTTACCATCAAGTGTGAAACTTGTCCCTTCAAGTGTTGCTTCTACATGCTCCACTAAGTGTTGCGGTGCCGCTTCGATCGTACGTATATCTTCCACATGATGTCCGCCAAAAGTATGGACATGGTGCTCTGGTTTCACTTTCGCACTCTCATGCACCCATGCCTCTTTGAGCCTCTCTGTTTGAAGGATCTCCATTTTTGTATTGCGGATATTCTCCAGCGTCTTGAAATACTCGATATGCGCAGAACCGATCTTCCCTACCACGACATAGTGCGGATTCACAAAAGTAGCGATCTCAGCGATATCTCCTTCACCTCTCGCACCCATCTCCACCACATAAACCTCTGCGTCATGTGGAAGATCATCATTGATATCTTTCATGACTCCCCCAAGAGTGTTGACCGAACGTGGTGTAGCGTATGTTTTATATTTGGCTTGAAGCAGGTGTGCAACATAATTCTTAATACTGGTTTTCCCATAACTTGCGGTGATCCCCACCACAATGAGATCATCCATTGCTTCTATCTTTTTTTTGGCTTTGACTTTAAATCCATGAAAAAGCATTTTTTCAATGAGCATCGAAACAAAATAAGCGATAAAAAGAGGCAAAAGTAGTGAAAAATAGTGAAATACAACTACGATAAAAAAAGCAATAAACACCAATGCCCCATAAAATCGTTTTACCCTGCCCGTAAACACCAAAGGCTTATCCAGTCCTTTGTACCACTGAAAAAGCAATCCCAGGTAAAGTATCGAAATGATAAAACCATACTCAGTAAACTCAACCGTCAAACGATACAGAGCAAAAGGGATCAAAAAATAGACAAAATGCCACCATGTTTTCGTGTGATGAAAAAGAACACGGGTCAGTTTATAGCTATACCACTGAAGATTGGTAATGGTGTAATATCCCATCCCCAACAATAAAAGTAGATATCCTATGGTATTGAAGATGATCATTGGTTGTCCTTGCATGCATTGGTAATTGTCTCTGCGATAAAATCTTTATGCTTCAAAAAGAAATAGTGGTCTCCATCGAGCGGATAAAAAACACTATTAGAAATCAATGTGGCGATCTTTTCACCCGTATAAAGTGGTGTGGCGGTATCTTCTTTTCCCCAAAAACAGAGTGCTTTGCTTTGACTCTGGGCAAATTGTGCTTCAAAGTCTTCATTGACCACATTTTTAAATGTCTCATACATTTCATGGCTCATCCCCTGTGCATCAGGAGCGACAAAAAGCTGACGGATTTTTTTCATACCCAGCGGCTTTAACAGTTTTACTGTCGCTATCTTCAACCGTATAGACCAAGGTTTTTTTGTCAAAATACCAGCAGAAGAGAGAAGTACTAAGCAAGGTGTCCGTAAAAGCGTCGCTACTTTTCCCCCAAAAGAGTGCCCCATGGCAATTTGTGGAGAGAGTCCCGAGGCTTCTAAAAACAGTTGAACTATCTTCGCATAATCTTCTGTTTTGAGTATCATTTCATTGCTACTTTTTCCAAATCCTGGCATATCGAGATAGATGTGTTTATACTCAGGCAACGTGTTGCCAAATGCCTGCTTCATGATCTCTTTGTTGCTCCCCCATCCATGAAGGACAAGGAGTGCTTTAGTGGCGGAAGGATTGACGATCTCATAAGAAAGTGCAAATGTCTGGTTTTGGTAAATGACCTCTTTAGATGCCATGGCTGCCCTCTTTAAAAATATCGGTCATTTTACCATACCCTTCTTAGAAAGTAAGTTTTTGACTGCGATCAAAACCATACACATCATCAAACAACAAAAGATCTCCAGCCTCATCCAAATAGGCTGTTAAATATGCTGTATGAACCGGTAATTTCTCTGAGAAAGGGATATATTTTGTTTGCATCGAATCATAAATCTCTTTGATCTCTTTTTCTGATCTATTCGTGTAATTTTTAGAGAGATATCCTAGCATATCGATCGGTTTTTGCAAACGAATACACCCGTGACTAAAGGCACGTACGCTACGTTCAAAAAGTTTTTTCGTTTGCGTATCGTGCATATAGACATGATAAGTGTTTGGAAATAAAAATTTTACCCGTCCGAGTACATTGCGCTGAGAAGGTGCTTCAATAAACTTATATGTCATATCGGGATTGTTTTTTTCCTCTTCAAGGTAGGTTGCCCAGTCGACAGAAGAGGCATTGACCTCTTCAGAATCCATATCATACGATTTGCGCACCATCAAATGTTCTTTGGCTAAATACTCTGGATCTTTTAGGAGACCTGGGATCACTTCGTTTCTTGCGATGCTGTCGGGGACTCTCCATTGAGGGTTGATCGCTATAAATTGGAGTGGCGCTGAAAAGATAGGTGTTTGAAGTCTTCTTTGCCCTACGATGACCCTCATCGAAAGTTTCGTTTGTTGATTTTCTATGATTCGCACCTTGTACTCAGGGATATTTACCAAAACATACTTTTCTCCAAGATCAGGTTTCATAAGCTTGACACGCTCTATGTTCAAACGTATTTTCGAAAGTGTTTTTCCCGAGACATTGCCGTGCTCTTTAAGCGTGGTATAACTTTGACCAAGATCACTAAATGCTTTATAGGGCGGGACATAAGGCTCCAATATATCTTCTATAGATATCCCCGCTCTTACCTTGGCAAGGATATCTTGTGCTCTCACTTCTTGGAGG
>JBEARN010000078.1:0-6124 GCA_041163165.1 Pseudomonadota bacterium | reverse complement strand
AGCCGCAAATTTAGGGACAGCAATCGATGCAAGAATACCTATCACTACGATCACAAAGACCAGTTCAATCATCGTAAATGCTTTTTTTGCTTTCATGGATATTCCTAAAATAAAAATAGATTATTAATTATAGTGAATTTTTTAAAAATTAAAGAGAAGAGAATAAAATTATCAAAATTTTAAAATTGGACTATGCTGCCTTTAGGAGGACAGCATATGTCATATTTAGATCAATAAAAGCCTTAATATTGTACAGTTCCGGTAGAACCAAATTGGTGTGTTCCATTTAAATCTTTACTATTTGCCTGATCTACTGCCGTTGCACAAAAACCATCAGTATTATTTTGATCGACTGTTACATTACCTTCTGTCAATGTAATATTAAAACAACTTAAAGCATTACATGCTGCACTATCAGTTTTAGTCATCGCTGCCCCAGAAGCAGTATAATGCGCTCCCGCATCCTGAATACAAGTTGTTAAGTTTTGAAGCTCTGTCGAAACTTTTGCATCATCTCTTGTCGCTGCCAATTTTGGGATCGCTACTGCTGCCAAAATACCGATAATTACAATTACAAAGATCAATTCGATCATTGTAAATCCGTGTCTCATATTTTTCATAAGAACTCCTATTTTTTATGCCAGTTCAACGACCAGTCTTAGGGTTAAGTTTACTCTTGCGAAACTTAAACAAATATTAAAATTATGCCTCATCCAATGTTTTGATCAGCATTTCTATCTCATGTTCATACGCATTGGCATGTTTTGCTAACCGAAGATAGGCTTTGAGAAGCTTATCCGGTTTGTTGTCTTGGTTCAAAAACACACCCGCCTCTTCCAGATCTCTGTTGACAAAATCTGCAAAACCATCTTCGAGTTGTATCTCATAACGCTTTCCGCAAACCGTAAGACCTACACTTTTCATACCTTATCCTTACTTACGCCAACAACGATTCAACCTGCGCGATGATCTTCTCTATCTCCGCATCTTTTTCTGCAAGCTCTGCATTTTTTGCTTCCACTTCACGTCTCAAAGCTGCTATTTGAAACTCATGCTCATTTTGAGAACCAGATATATTTGAAAGTTCTGCTTTCAATTGTGCATTTTCAGCTTTTAATGCTTCATATCCCATTTTCCACTGCTCTATTTTCTCTTGTAATTTTTGCAACGCTGACATCTACGCTTCTCCATCATTATATGTTTTGTTATAATAGCGGAAAAATTAGAAATTAGAAATTAGAAACAAAAAAATTTAGGATGATTCTTGCAAAAATATTACGACAACTCTCTATTATTATTTATCCTCAAACTAAACAAAAGCATTGCCACGCGATGCATACGAACACTATTCACCATTCACTATTCACTATTCACTCTCCCAAGGGGAGCTCGTGCCTAATTTTTCCGTATCCAGTCCTTATCAACCTGCGGGAGATCAACCTTCCGCCATCGCAACCATTTGTGATTCTCTCAACAAAGGGAACCGATACCAGACCCTTTTGGGCGTCACTGGATCTGGGAAAACCTACACGATGGCAAAGGTGATCGAAAAAACCCAAAAACCTACCCTGATCATGACCCATAACAAAACATTGGCAGCACAACTCTACTCAGAATTTAAAAGTTTTTTTCCACACAATCATGTAGAGTATTTTATCTCTTACTATGATTATTACCAACCAGAAGCGTATCTACCCAGACAAGACCTCTTTATAGAAAAAGATTCTTCCATCAATGAAGAGCTGGAACGTTTACGCTTAAGTACCACAGCCAATTTACTTTCCCATGATGATGTCATCGTTATCGCTTCTGTGTCGGCAAACTATGGGTTAGGTTCTCCGGATGACTACCGTTCTATCGTTCAAAAACTCATCGTAGGAGATGAGTACAACCAAAAAGCCCTCTTGCTTAGACTTGTAGACATGGGGTATAAACGGAATGATGAATTTTTCGACAGAGGTGATTTTAGGGTCAATGGCGAAGTGATCGATATCTATCCTGCTTATGCGGAAGAGTTTGCGGTACGTGTAGAGTTTTTTGGGGATGAGATCGAAGCGATCTATGAGTTCAACTCTCTCACTGGAGAAAAAGAGCAAGAGAAAAAAGAAATTACGATTTACGCGGCAAACCAATTCATCGTTTCCAAAGAGAAATTAACCCGTGCGATCAAAAGTATCGAAGAAGAGTTAGGCGAAAGATTGGCTTTCTTTCAAAAAGAAGATCGTATGGTCGAGTATCAGCGGCTGAAACAACGAACCGAGTTTGATTTGGAGATGCTTGAAGCTACGGGTATGTGCAAAGGGATCGAAAACTATTCGCGTCATCTCACCGGGAAAAAAGCGGGGGAAACTCCCTACTCTATGATGGACTACTTTGAAGCCATGCACAAAGACTATCTTGTCATCGTCGATGAATCACATGTCTCTCTTCCCCAGTTTCGTGGGATGTACGCTGGGGACAGAAGCCGTAAAGAGGTGCTCGTAGAACATGGTTTCAGACTCCCTTCGGCGCTAGACAACCGCCCTTTGATGTTCGATGAGTACATCCATAAAGCACCCCATTTTTTGTTTGTTTCTGCTACCCCTGCGCCGCTTGAGCTTGAACTCTCTTCTGTTGTTGCCGAACAAGTTGTCAGACCAACAGGATTGCTTGACCCCTTGATCGAAGTGATTGACAGTACCTATCAAGTCGAAAACCTTCATGATAGGATGAAACCGGTCATAGAAAAAGGAGAGAGGGTACTTGTCACGGTATTGACAAAAAAGATGGCAGAAGAGTTGTCAACATATTACAATGACCTTGGACTCAAGGCACGTCATATGCACTCGGAGATGGATGCGATAGAACGAAACCAAACCATACGCGCTTTACGTTTAGGGGAGTTTGACATCTTAATTGGGATTAACCTCCTCAGAGAAGGACTTGACCTGCCTGAAGTAAGCTTGGTCGCTATTTTAGATGCAGACAAAGAAGGTTTCCTGCGCTCCCAAACGGCACTCATCCAAACAGTAGGTCGTGCCGCAAGAAATGCAAACGGGCGCGTGTTAATGTATGCTAAGAAGATGACAAACTCGATGCAGTTTACCATTGACACGACACTTGAAAGACGTGACAAACAAATGGCGTACAACAAAGCACACGATATTACACCCCGAACAACACTCAGATCACTTGATACCGATCTTAAAATAGAAGATGCGGGAGAGCTTTACAACAAACAAAGCAAACTTGACAAAATGCCTAAAGCTGAACGCCAACAGATGGTCAATGAGCTCAAAGCCAAAATGCTTGCAGCAGCTAAAAACTTAGAGTTTGAAGAAGCAGCACGGCTCCGAGACCAGATCGCGAAGATCAAAAAACTCTAATGAGTTAGTGGAATATTCATTCTAAACTCAACACACCCAATAACCAATATACCAATTACTATGTTGTTACTATGTTGTGCTATAATGCGCGCTATGTCAATCATCTAAGGAACGTTCATGGATTTAGATCTTACATCTTCGCAACTCTATTTTAACCGTGAACTTTCATGGCTGCAGTTTAACTCACGTGTTCTCGCACAGGCACTCAATGAAACATTGCCGCCACTTGAACGATTGAAATTTCTTGCCATTTACGGCACCAACCTTGATGAGTTTTATATGATACGCGTGGCTGGGCTCAAAGCACTTTTCAAAGCAGGCGTCCAAGAAACAGGGCCAGATAAACTAACCCCTAGTCAACAACTTGATGAGATACACGCCTATGTGCACAACGAATATGATGTATTAGAGTCGTGTTACACGGCTATCATTTCAGAGCTTTATACCTATGGGGTGAACATCAAATCCCATAGTGCGCTCAGTCAAGATGAACAATCGCAGATCAAAGAGAAATTTTTTAACGAAATTTACCCACTCATTATCCCTATCGCTGTCGATGCAACACACCCTTTCCCTCATCTCAACAACCTTAGTTTTGGGTTGGCATTGACCCTCGAGGATGATTCGAAACATATTAAACACGGTTTAGTGCGCATCCCAAGAATCTTGCCGAGATTTATCCAGCTTGATCAAACATTCGTCCCTATCGAATCGATCGTTGAGTCATTTGCTTCCGATCTCTTCCCGGGATTTCGTCCGCTTGCTTCAACACCATTTCGAGTCACGAGAAACGCTGATATCGAGATAGAAGAAGAGGAAGCAGATGACTTTTTGGAGATTTTGCAAGAAGGATTACGCTCACGAAACAAGGGGTCTCTGATACGGTTAGAACTCAAAGATGGTGCCAATGACAACCTCATCCAATTTTTACTATCTCATCTCAATCTTGATGACAAAGATATCTATACCTATAAAAATCTTCCACTCAATCTAGCCGGACTTTGGCAAATCGTAGGGGATAAAGCACTGTCGCATCTTGTGTTGCCGACCTTCAATCCAAAGATTCTTCCACCCCTAGACAGTGAAAATGTGTGTGAAGCGATAGACAAACAAGACATACTCCTTTACCACCCTTTTGACAGCTTCGAACCAGTCGTCAAATTCATCAAGGAAGCTGCTGCTGATCCTGATACCATCACGATACGGATGACACTTTACAGAGCAGGAACCAATTCACCCATCGTCAAAGCATTAATCGATGCTGTACGTGACGGAAAACAGGTCATGGTGCTCGTAGAACTCAAAGCACGATTTGATGAAGAAAATAACCTACGCTGGGCAAAAGCGCTTGAAGAAGTCGGAGCGCATGTCGTTTATGGCATACCCGGTTTAAAAGTTCACGCAAAAGTGGCTCAAGTGATCAAACGCAAAGGGGGGAAACTTAAAAGTTACGTCCACCTTGCCACAGGAAATTACAACCCAAGTACCTCCAAAATCTATACAGACATCTCCTACTTTACCTCTAAAGAAATTTTCAGCGCCGATGCAACCCATTTTTTCCATTTTCTAACTGGATTTTCAACACACACAAAACTCGCCACTCTGTATATGTCACCCACACAAACCAAACCAAAATTGATCAAACTTATCGAAAAAGAGGCAACACACGGATCCGAAGGGCACATCATCCTTAAAGCCAATTCCCTCGTCGATGCAGACATTATCCAAGCACTCTATAAAGCATCTCAAAACGGATGCAAGATAGATCTCATCATCCGTGGTATTTGTTGTTTGAAGCCAGGGGTTCCAGGTGTAAGTGAAACGATCAAAGTTTCATCTATTATCGGCAAATACTTAGAACATGCACGTATCTATTTCTTTAAGCACGATGAAGTCAAATGTTATATCGCGTCAGCAGACCTTATGCCGCGGAATTTAGTCAGACGCGTAGAACTCATGACACCTATCTTTGAAACATCTTTAACTCAAAAGATAGAACAGATTCTCATGTTGCAGCTTGCGGATAATTGTTTACGATGGGAATTGCATGAAAATGGTAACTATCTCAAAGTGCCAGCACTAGAAAAAGAGATCAATAACCATACGATTTTAGAAGAGTTTGTCAACAAAATTCATGACAAAACCAAAAAAGAGACACCAAATTATGTAAGTCGATTGGCAAATCGACTCTTAAAGGACAGTTAATGATAATGAAATTTAAAGAATGGACACCGCAAATTGGTCGTAACGCATGGATCGCAGAAGGAGCATCGGTCTCGATCTGCGCACGATCCGCCGACGACGTCTCGAAAGCAGTCGCAACACTGAATTCGGATGGCCGAGCCGTCGGACAGGCCGTCGACGCAGGAGACAGCGATGCGTTGCGCGCCTGGGTGGCGTGGTCCCAGGAACAGCTCGGTGGAATCGACATCTACGTTCACAACACCTCAGCCAAGCCGGCGCGAAAACTCGAACGATGGATCGACAATTTCAATGTGGACCTCATGGCGTTGCTCCACGGAGTCGATGCAGCAACACCTGCCTTGGCCGATGGCGGCGGCTCCGTGATCAGCATCGGAACGACGGCCACTGCCGAACACTTCGGTCCCGGCTCGGGTAGTTACAGCGCCCTCAAGTCCGCTGTCACGAACTGGACACTCGGGCAGGCGCAGGTTCTCGGCGCTCGAGGAATTCGATGCAACGTGGTTTCGCCCGGACCGATCATGGTCACTGGAGGCGATTGGGACATGATCAAGAAC
>JBEARN010000077.1:0-6165 GCA_041163165.1 Pseudomonadota bacterium | reverse complement strand
ACACCTTATTTTGTTTCAAAATTATTAAAGAAGGGAGGTCATTGATATGTTAGAAAAAAGTATTTTGAGCATCCTTGAAAATCAAAAGAAAAAGTATATTATTTTTGCTGCTATGCTAGGAATATTTTTCCTTTCGGTTGCTACATTACCCTTAGAGATTGTTAAGGCCAAAATGCTTCCAGGAAAAGACAGCAATACTTTTTCTTTGTATGTGGACCTACCGACAGGAAGTGCGATGAAAGACACAAGAGAAGTAACAGAGTGCATTGCAGATATTTTACAGAAAGAAGATATTGTTTTGTCTACTTCTGTATTTTTAGGTCAGGGACAACCGCTTGATTTCGCTGGTATGGTTAAAGGAAGCAACTTAAAGTTTGAAGAACATCAAGCAGAGATGATGGTGAATATTAAAAAAGCTGAAGAGAGAGAAGAGAAGAGTTTTAAATTTATCCAAAGAATTCGGCCAGTGGTTCAAAATACTTGTTCTTTGCATTTTGCTAATATTAAATTTGTTGAATTACCTTCTGGCCCTCCAACAATTGCTGATGTCGTTGTAGAAGTTTATGGTGGAGAAGATGGTGATTCAAGAAGAAGATTTGCCGAAAAGATTTCTGATATTTTAAAAGCACAAAAGACATTAGTTGATGTGGATACATTAGAAGATGAACCTACGAAGACGTTTGAATTAGTTTTAAATAACAATAAAGTGATTGAGAGCGGTATTGGGATGCAGCAGATAAAAAGGATGATTTATCTTGCTATTGAGGGAAGCGATATGGGTATTATTAATGATGCACATGCGCAAAATCAAATTCCTATTTTTGTTAGAATTGGAGAAGATTCAAGACTATTGGTTAGAGGTGATAAAAAAAGTATTGAAGATCAGGCAAAAAAATTTAAATTGATGAACCCCTCCGGATTGGCTATACCATTGAGCAATTTTGTGGATGTGGTTGAAACAGTGACTACTCCGACGATTCGATCTAAAAATCTTAAAAAGACAACTACTGTGATCGCGACTACTGACATGGAGAGTCAGATCTATCCGTTGTTAGATGCTAGAAACATGATGTTGCAAGTATTATCTAGTGAGTATAAAATCACTAAAACCAATTTATTGAATTTGCATTTTGAAGACAAAAAGACACATGAAAGTTTTGATATCGTATGGGATGGAGAATTAAAAGTTACGATCGATACTTTTATTGATTTGGGGGTGGCATTTATTGGGGCTTTGGTTTTAATATTCTTTTTAATGGTGGTGTATTATCATAGCTATGCTTTAGCTGGTGCTATTGTGTTGTCTAGTTTCTTATCGATTATTGGTGTGATATGGGGACATTTTGTGATGGATCTATTTGCTCCTGATAGATTTTATTTAACAGCGACCTCACTCATTGGATTTATCGGCCTTATCGGAATCAATTCAAGAAACTCTTTACTGATTATTGATTTTGCAAAAGATTTGATGCGGAGTGAAAAATATAGCGCCAATAAAGCTATCGCAGTAGCTGCTGCTACAAGAGCAAAGCCTATTTTGCTTACGGTATTGGCGATCGTGTTTGCCAGTAGTTTGTTGGCAGGAGATGCTGTATTTGGAGGATTGGGAGTAGCACTAATCGGAGGGACACTGTTTGCGTATATTGTTTCTATTTATTTTGTCCCTCTCGCAATTCAAAATGCTTTAAAAAAACTAGAAGACTCATAGTTCTTTTCCCGCATTTATTGCGGGAGAGGTATCTTATCCTTGTTACCTTATGTAAGTATCACAACAGCTGATATGTATACAGAAATCCATATTCAATCTAATTTGTAAGGCGCATAACTAAAAATTTGAAGTATTAACCTTGTATAATAAAATAATTTTTTTTAATGAATGTATAGGGTAGGGTAGTATAAAAATGAAACAAAAAAAAGAGTACGAAATTGTTAATATCGCAGGAAAATTAGCAAAAGGTTTTTTATACAATCCATTAACAGTTGTTTTAGGTACTACCTTGCTACTCCTTGGATATATGGCGTTATCAACTATGCCAAGAGAAGAGGATCCGCAGATCGCTATTTCTGGCGGTGCTGTGATGGTTGCTTTGCCCGGAGCAACACCAAAAGAGATCGAAAATGTCATCGTAAAACCTTTGGAGCGTAAACTCCGTGAAGTACGTGGAATAGAACATGTTTACGGTATGTCTATGGACAATGTAGGTGTCGTTAATGTTATGTATTATATCGGAGAAAACCGCGAAGATTCGAACTTGAAACTCTACGACAAAGTGATGCAAAATATGGATATGATGCCTCAAGGAGTCATGCAGCCTATTGTAAAGCCTTTTGATATCGATATCGATATTCCTATTGTAACCATCTCTTTTTATCCAAAAGACCAAAGTTCAGTCGATGAAGTGGCTTTGTATAAAGTCGTAAGAACAGTACAGCAAAAGATCAATGCGATTGATAATGTTGCAAAAACAACTTTAAAAGGGGCACGTAAAGAGCAATACAACATTCAAGTGGACATGGGAAAACTAGAAGGATATCATCTCTCACTAGGGCAGATCATGCAAGCGGTACAATCTGTTGCCGTGAATGTACCAGATATTAAAGGTCGCACAGATGAGAATAAACTTATTATTTTTGGGGTTAAAAATGCCATTGAAAGTGTCAAAGATGTCAAAAATATCATGGTAGCACAATATATGGGATCACCAGTGTATTTGAAAGATGTTGCGTGTGTTGAATCGGGTATCGATATCCAAAATTTCCAAACAGCAAGCATCCTCTTTAAAGATGAACAATCAGAAGAAAGTGATGGTCAAAAACACACCAAAGGTGTAATGAGTGACGAAAGAACACAAATTACGCTAACGGTGGCAAAACTCGCAGGAACCAATGCGGTTTTTGTTGCTGAAGATGTGTTAGAAGTTTTAAATGCACATAAACATGAGTTTGAAAGACTTGGCATGGGATATATCGTGACAAGAAACTATGGTGAACGTGCCAATGAAGCGGTCAATGAGTTAATGCATCACCTGATTATTACGATTGTGATTATTGCGTTGATGTTGGTATTTGCATTGGGATGGAGAGAGTCTATTATCGTTACATTTACGGTTCCTGCGATTTTGGCAGTGACACTTTTTGTGGCTTGGATGTCTGGGCAAACGATGAACAGAATCACCCTTTTTGCTTTGCTTCTTTCTTTGGGATTATTGGTCGATGCTGCGATTATCGTGATCGAAAATATTCATAGACATCTTCACAGTCATGGCGTGGAAGAGAAAGAGATGGATGCACTTTTGATAGAAGCAACCGATGAGATCGGAGCCCCAACCAATATTGCAACATTGGCGATCATTCTGACGATGGTGCCAATGGCATTTGTGGGAGGAATGATGGGATCATTTATGAAACCGATCCCTTATAACGTTCCTGTTGCTTTGGTCGCTTCACTGTTTGTTGCCTATATATTTACGCCTTATTTGAGCTTGAAACTATTGAAAAAGCCAGAACATCATGAACATCACGATGATGCTGATACTAATACAGAGAAGAAGGATTAATTGGTATGAAAAATCTTGAAAATTTTATTTATTCTATTCTGGATAGTAAAGCTAAAAAAAGTTTAGTCATTTTTTTGACGACTTTAGCATTTTTTCTTTCATTGATGATGTTTCCCACGAAATTGGTTTTAGCAAAGATGCTTCCAGGCAAAAGTGATAACACTTTTTCTATCTATATAGATACGCCAAATGGTTCATCGATCGAACAAACCAAAGAGGTCAGTGAATGTGTTGTTGATTTTTTGAAAAAAGAGCAAGAAGTGATGAATATCGAGATATTTTTAGGGCAGGGAATTCCACTCGATTATGCCGGTTTGGTCAAAGGTGCAAGTATGAAACGTACTGAAAATGTAGCCGAGATTTCAGTCAACCTTACCGATAAGCACCACCGGGAAGAACCTTCATTTCTGATGGTCAAGCGCTTGAGACCAATCATAAAAAAAGCGTGTTCAAATTTGACAAAAGATACCAATATTAAATTTGTTGAACAGCCTTCCGGACCTCCAACTATGGCATCAATCGTTGTGGAAGTACAAGGGCAAAATTTGGATGCAATGCGTGCGATCTCTATGCAAGTCGCAGATATCTTGAGCGAAACAGACGGATTAGTAGATATCGATATTATGGCGGATGATATGTACGACAAATATGAACTCATCCCAGATAAAGAGAAGATATCTAGAAGTGGCTTGAGTGTAGAACAAGTCAATAATATTTTGTATTTAGCCTTTGAGGGGATGATGATCGCGCATAAAAATTCGCAAAATGTACCAGATCAAATTCCTATATTTTTGATTTTGGAAAAAGAGAGTAAAACAATGACAAGTTCATCTAAGGATGCATTGCAAAATAAGTTGCTTTCGTTGAATCTGATGAATATGCAAGGGATGATGGTGCCCGTAAGTGAAGTGGTCAATATCCGTAAAGTCAAATCCAATCCAATGATTATGCATAAAGATCTTACACGTTTGATCAACGTTATTGCTGAAACCGATATGGTGTCACAAGTCTATCCGCTTTTGGATGCACGTGAAAAAATGTTACAAAAATTTGAAAAAGATTATATTGTTTCCAAAGCAGGTATTTCTACGTATATGTTTGATCTTATGATTGAAGATAAAAAGACCCACGAGAGATTTTTGTTGCGTTGGGATGGGGAAATGAAAGTGACGCTGGATACGTTTAGAGATTTGGGCGCAGCCTTTATTGCCGCATTGATTTTGATTTTCTTATTGCTGGTGATCTATTATAGAAGTTTTGCTTTGAGTGCGATTATCCTCTTAGGATCATTCCTTTCATTGATCGGTGTGATCGTAGGTCACTGGGTAGCTAACTTCTTTACAACGGAGACATTTTTCTTAACGGCTACCTCATTGATCGGATTTATTGCGTTGATTGGTATTAGTTCGAGAAATTCTTTACTTTTGATCGATTTTGCAAGATCTTTAATGGAGTGTGAAGGGATCAAAAAGCGTCATGCTATCGCTATTGCAGCCGCAACAAGAGCAAAGCCGATCGCATTGACAGCAGTTGCTATTATTTTAGGTTCAGCTTTACTTGCAGGAGATCCAGTATTTGGTGGATTGGGAGTTGCTTTGATTTCCGGAACAGTTGCAGCAGTATTTGTTTCGCTTCTTTTTATCCCAGTATTGATGGACAATTCCAAAGCAATGGACTTTGATCTTGCTGCATCGTGTCAAAAGAAAAATCAGTCTATCACAAAATAATCATATGTGACTAAGGAAGCCTATTTTTAGGTGTCTTTAGGCTACTTCGCTCTATCTGTTTTAATTAACCATTCGCTATAATCTTTCATTATTTTTAAGGAGCTAAAATGGCTACAATTGGTATGGGAGACATCAAAAAAGGTACAAGACTTGAGATCGATGGAAACCCTTTTAAAATCGTTGAATTTCAACATGTCAAACCGGGAAAGGGTGCGGCATTTGTGCGCGTGAAGATTAAAAATCTTCAAACAGGAAAAGTGATTGAAAAAACAATACATGCGGGTGACAAGTTCGAAGTTCCTGAACTCAAACAACAAACAATGCAATATTTGTATGATGATGGTGAGTTTCTTCAGTTTATGGATACGGAAACATTTGAACAGATCGGTTTAACCCATGAACAAGTAGGAAAAGATACATTTGATTTTATGATCGATGGGATGGAAGCTGAAGTCCTTTTTCATAATGGAAAAGCGATTTCTGTTGAGATACCTCAAACCGTAGTGCTTAAAATTGTAGAAACACCGCCGAATTTCAAAGGTGATTCACAAGGTGGTAAAAAACCTGCCACACTTGAGAGTGGAGCTGTCGTACAAGTTCCCTTCCATATCTTGGAAGGAGAGATGATCAAAGTGGACACGGTTGAGGGGAAATATTTAGAAAAAGCTAAATAATCTTATCGCTTCTTTTTTTATAAAGAACTAATGCTTAAAAAGCATTAGTTCTTTGACTTCTTCATTTATTTAAATACTTTTTCACAATCTTTAATCATTGCATCAGGTATCGTAGCAATCGTCATAAATTCTGACATTTGGAGCAATGGATACATAAATGCAAGATAGTATTTAGGATCCATGATCTTTGCTTTACCTTTTTCGATA
>JBEARN010000076.1:0-6362 GCA_041163165.1 Pseudomonadota bacterium | reverse complement strand
CATAGCCGCTGCCGCAGATCACGTATGCACTGTCAAAGAGATTCGCGAGAAAGGGTATAAAGGACCTCTTTTACTCCGTTTTCCACACCTCATTGAAAAACAGATTTCTACCCTTTTTAAGACCTTCAACAATGCCAAAAAAGAGTTTAACTACCAAGGTAACTTTCAAGCGGTTTTCCCCCTCAAAGTAAACCAATTTCCAAACTTTGTCAATGCTTTGATGGATGTCTCGAAAAAATACAACTATGGTCTTGAGGCAGGGAGCAAAGCTGAGCTGATCATCGCCATGACACAAACTCCTCTAGGGGCTCCGATCACGGTCAATGGATTTAAAGATAAAGAGATGATCTCTCTTTGCTTCATCGCAGCAAAAATGGGACACAACATTACGGTGACGATCGAAGGACTTGGAGAACTTGAAACGATTATTCAAGTCAATGAAGAGCTCAATGAAGAGGTCGAAAAACCGATCGTTCCTAAGATCGGTGTGCGGATCAGACTGCATAGTTCAGGGATCGGTATTTGGGCAAAAAGTGGTGGATATGGTTCTAAATTTGGGCTAACTTCTACCGAGCTTCTTGAAGCCTATGATATGCTTGAAAAATACAATCTTTTAGACAACCTTTGGATGATCCATTTTCATATCGGTTCTCAAATGGGAGACATCGCTCCACTCAAAAAAGCCCTGCGTGAAGCAGGACACATCTATGCTGACTTGAAAAAACGTGGTGCGCATGCTCTGGGTGCGATCAACATCGGTGGCGGGTTAGCTGTAGAGTATAGCCAACATGAAGACAAACAAGAAAGAAATTACTCTTTGCGTGAGTTTGCCAATGACGTGATGTTCCTCATGCAAGAGGTTGCCAAAAGCAAAAATGTTGCCGAACCTGATATATTTACCGAATCGGGGCGTTATATCGCGGCTTCTCACTCTGTCCTTGTGGCACCTGTACTAGAACTTTTTTCGCAAGAATACACAGAAAAAGGGCTTCGTCTCAAAAAACAAAATCCTCCACTCATCGAAGAACTTTATGATCTTTACAACACCCTAAGAAGAGAACGTGCGCGTGAGTATTTGCATGATGCACTTGACCATATGGAGAGTCTTTTAACCCTTTTTGATCTTGGATATATCGATCTTGAAGACCGTTCCAATACAGAGATATTGGTCAATCTTATTATTAAAAAATCGATTGCCCTACTTAAAAATGAGGACAATGATGAATTAAAAAAACTGCAAGACCGTATCCAGGAAAAGTATCTTGTGAACTTTTCAGCATTCCAATCGCTTCCAGATTTTTGGGGATTGGGACAACATTTTCCTATCATGCCGCTTGATCGCTTGGATATCAAACCAACAAACCCTGCAAGTATTTGGGATATCACTTGCGACAGTGATGGTGAGATCGGGTTTAACCGTGAATTTCCACTTTACCTGCACGACATCAATGTAGAAAAAGAGGAGTATTTCTTGGCTTTCTTCCTCACCGGTGCGTATCAGGAAGTATTGGGGATGAAACACAACCTCTTTACACATCCGACAGAAGTGGTCGTAACATTTAATAAAGAGGGCAAATATAAAATAGAAGATCTTATCGAAGCACAAAACATTATGGATGTACTCGATGATCTTGACTATGACACCTATCTGATCGATAAATCACTCAAATACAAGATCGAAGAGTCTGAATTCCTCACCAGTGATGAGAAGCAAGAAGTATTAGGAAAACTTTATCTTTATTTAAGTGAAAATAGCTATCTTAAAACTATCCAAGCTATCGAAGAGGAGCAACATTGAATCCGTTTAAATTGATCAAAGAAGATTTTTTAAATGTCAAAAACAATGACCCTGCACTGCATTCGGCATTTGAACTTTTTTTCAATTATCCTGGATTATGGGCACTTCTTTTTCACCGTATTGCTCACTGGCTTTACCAAAAAGGGTTCAGATTTCTTCCACGATTTATCTCTGCGATAGGTCAGTTTTTAACCGTGATCGATATCCACCCTGCCGCAACGATCGGTAGACGCGTGTTTATCGACCATGGTGTCGGGATCGTTATCGGGGAAACCGCTGTTATCGGAGATGATGTCCTCATTTATCAGCAAGTGACACTCGGCGGGGTCAGCCTTACGAAAGGGAAAAGACACCCTACCATCGAAAATGGAGTCGTCATCGGTGCGGGTGCAAAAATACTTGGCAATATCACCATCGGCGCTAATTCTAAAGTGGGCGCAAACTCTGTCGTAGTCAAAGATGTGCCTGCGGATTCAACGGCTATCGGTATCCCTGCACGTGTCTTGAAAAGAGGATTTGACAAAACGCCACTGAGTCATAATAAAATTCCCGATGTCAACAAAGAGATTTTCGAATATTTACTTAAACGTCTTGCGGTGATCGAAACTGCGATTCAAACCGGCGATAATGAGCATATTAAAGAAAAAGATGACGCTTTGGCAGAACTCTACGACAACTTTATCCACTCTATGGAATAACAAAAAATGACTGCTTTTTTAACGCATCTTTTGCTATAATGCCCCAATTTTTATTTAAAGGTTTTCTATGCTCCTTTCAGACCGCATTCAAACATTATCATCTTCTTTGACTATCGCTATCTCCTCATTAGCAAGAGAGTTAAAGGCAGAAGGGAAAGATGTTCTCTCTTTCTCTGCTGGTGAACCTGATTTTGGGACACCACAGCGTATCAAAGAAGAAGCGATCAAGGCGATCAATGATGGATTTACTCAGTATACTGCTGTAGCTGGCATACCAGAACTGCTCAAAGCAGTGGCAGCGAAACTCAAAAGAGAAAACGGCTTAGAGTATGCGCCGTCAGACATTATCGTAAGCAATGGTGCAAAACAATCTCTTTTCAACCTTTTTCAAACCGTACTGAACGAAGGGGACGAAGTGATCATCCCTTCCCCTTACTGGGTTACTTATCCTGAGTTGGTGATTTATGCCGGTGCAACCCCAGTCACGATAGAGACAGATGAAACCAGCGGATTTAAAATGACTCCGGAGCAACTCAAAGCAGCGATCACACCAAAAACAAAAATGGTAGTCCTCACTTCTCCTTCGAATCCTACGGGATCTGTCTATTCAAAAGAAGAGCTTACTTCACTGGCAGAAGTGCTTAAAGGGACAGACATTCTCGTGGCAAGTGATGAAATGTATGAGAAATTGGTTTTTGGCATCGACTTCACAGCAGCCGCAAGCATCAGTGAAGATATGTACCAAAGAACGGTCACGATCAATGGACTTAGTAAATCTGTTGCAATGACAGGATGGAGATTTGGTTACCTTGCGACACCGAACAAAGAACTTATCGCTTCAATGGACAAACTTCAAAGCCAAAGTACTTCAAATATCAACTCTATCACCCAAAAAGCGGCGATCCCTGCACTTTTAGGTGAAGTGGATGATGACATCGAAAGCATGCGAAGGGCTTTTGAAGCCAGAGCCAATGAAGCCGTTGACCTTTTCAATGCGATAGATGGGCTTTCTGTACTCAAACCACAAGGCGCTTTTTACCTTTTTGTGAACATCAAAGCGCTTTCTAACGACTCTATGGAGTTCTGCAAAGAGCTTCTTCAAGAGACCGGTGTAGCGGTTGTTCCTGGGATAGGATTTGGAGCTGAGGGATACTTCAGATTTTCATTTGCTACGGATATCATCACCATCCGTGAAGGGATCAGACGCATCGAAAAATTTGTGGAAAGAAAAAGAAAGTAATCCTCTGCTTTCTTCTTTTTTCTGAGTTGCTTTTTTGATATTAAAATCCTATCATCCATCTTAACATTGCTTATTTCACCTTAGTTTTCATTTTGCTTTAATTTTTATAATTTGTTACAATCAAACTAAAATTTTTTATATTTTTGGAGAGTAAAAGATGAAATTATACGCCCCATGGGAAAGAGCTTTTGAAAGAATCTCCACCCCCTTCGAACATTTTATTCATGCGCAAACCACCACCGGTTTGATCTTGATGGCCACGACAATCATTGCGCTACTCTTAGCCAACTCTCCTCTCTCTGAAGGTTATATCGATTTTTTTCATATCAAAATCGATCTGCATGTCGGCTCATGGGCACTCTCAAACTCTTTTCATCATTGGATCAATGATGGTCTGATGGCTATCTTTTTCTTCATCATTGGGCTAGAGATCAAAAGGGAGATCACTGCTGGAGAATTGTCAAACTTCAAAATAGCTATGTTGCCCATATTGGCAGCTATAGGCGGGATGATCGTCCCTGCGTTCATTTATCTGATCATCAACCACAACACCTTAGGAGAAGCTGGATGGGGAATACCTATGGCGACAGATATCGCATTTGCGATTAGTGCCTTAGTTCTTTTAGGTAAAAGAGTGCCCACTGCTTTAGTCACTTTCCTCGTTGCACTTGCTATCGTCGATGATTTAGGTGCTGTTTTGGTGATAGCTATATTTTATACAGAAACCATCCAATACACCCCTCTTATCTTAGCAGGAATGATGTTTTTGATCATGGTTTCTTTTAACCGATTTGGTATCCATATGGTGCTTCCATATTTCATCGTCGGGTTATTGATGTGGTTTTTCATGCTCGAATCAGGCGTGCATGCGACCATCGCTGGTGTCATCGCAGCACTTAGTATCCCTTCCACTCCGAAAAGAACCCCTTTGACCTTAGTAGAAGACACCAAAGACCTTCTCAAATCTTACGAAACATACCCTGTTACCACAGACCATATACTCCATGAACAACAAAAAGCGATCCTTATCAACATCAAAGATAAAATCGACTCTGTAGGAACACCTGCTGCAAGACTTGAGCACGATCTGCATCTACCTGTTTCCTTGGTTATTATCCCTCTGTTTGCGTTAGCCAATGCAGGGATCAGTATCGATTTTGATTCCTTGAAAACAACGATGTTAGAACCTATCTCTTTAGGGATCATTGCGGGGTTGGTTTTAGGAAAAGTCTTAGGGATATTTGGCATCTCTTGGCTTGCGATTAAACTCAAGATAGCAACATTACCTGCCAACAGCACTATGCCTCAAATCTTTGGGGTGGCTTTTTTAGGGGGGATTGGATTTACGATGTCTATTTTTGTCGCTGAGCTTGCATTTATCGATCAGCCTGAGCTTATTTTTCAAGCAAAAACAGGGATACTCACTGCTTCACTCTTTTCTGGTCTGTTTGGGTTTTTCTTCCTGAAAATACTTCCCATTAAATAAATTTTCTCTATTATCTTCAGAGTCCATAAGATGACTCATGCAGATATTAGATTCTGAATCCAATGCAAAATGACGTACACTCTCCCCAATTACTCATTACCAATAACCACTACTTTTTCTTCGTCATCTTCTCCATGCCAAACCAAATCGTGCCTATAATAGTAAACAAAATCAAAGGAGCGATCCAAGGATGAGTCTGAATATAGCCAAAAATACCGATGATCACTTCACTCGAATAATACGCACTTAACCCAATGACCAATACAAACAAAATAGAGGCAAACACATTATAGAACCCAAATTTTTTAAAATCATATTTTGCCAATGCCATCGAGAGAGGCACTAGTGTTTTGATACCGTAGAGAAACTTTTGTATGAAGATAGCAAAAACACCATATTTACGCATAATCAATGTCGCCAATGCGATTTTTCGTTTATGCTTCACAAAATAAGGTTTGATACTCTTTTTTTGGTATTTTCCCAAATAAAAAAGAAACATATCGCCAGCAAAGTTAGAAAGTGTCGCGACGGTCAAAGCAACGGTCAAATCCATCTTCCCCATATAAGAGAAAACCCCAGCTGCTGCAACGATAAACAAAGACCCGCCAAAGGCAAAAAAAGCGATAGCAAAATATCCCCATGTCTCTAAAGATGAAAAATCCATTTATTTGTCCTAAAATTCAAAATATAAAGAATCATATCTAAAATATGTTAATGCTATAATCCCATCATGATAACGACACTCCTTTCGATCCTTTTTGTCTATGCCTTTATCGTACTTGGGTACCTCGCCAAGCGTCTTTTTCAAGACGACATTAACCCTAAAACACTCACTCTTATGTCTGTATATTTCACACAACCTTTTGTGACTGTATGGGGATTTAGCACAGCAAAATTGCAACTAGATCATATCTATGTACCGTTGATCTATCTAGGGATTATTTTAGTGATTTTGCTCCCTACGATACTCATTGGCAGAATCTTGTTTGCAGATGCAAAAGAGCGTGCGATTTTCAATATTGCCGGTTTTGTCGGAAATACTGGAAATATCGGTATCCCTTTAGGTATCGCACTCTTCGGAGAACAAAGTGTCATTTATACCACGCTCATCAACATCGCCAATGTCTTTGTGGTTTATAT
>JBEARN010000075.1:0-6413 GCA_041163165.1 Pseudomonadota bacterium | reverse complement strand
AAGATGGTATCCCCTTTTATGCCATTTATCTCTGAACACTTATACCATAAGCTCAGTGGCACAAGTTTAGAAAATGGGGATTCTGTCATGGTGATGAATTTTCCTAAAAATGTAGCAAAAAATGAAAAATCTGAAACTGATTTTGCATTGATCGAAGAGGCAATTACAGCGATCAGAAGAGCGAAAGTGATCATCGATATGGGTAACTCAAAGATCGCTAAAGCATACCTAAAAGTCAATGCCGATTTGGATACCGCTATGGCAAAACCGTTTATCGAAAAATTAGCCAAAGTGGAAGAACTTGTGTTTGTCGATGAGAAACAAGAAGATTGCATCACTGATGTGAGTGACAACTTAGAAGTGTATATCCCTAAAGGTGAGATCGATATGTCTCCAATTATCGATAAACTCACCAAACAAAAAGAGAAGCTCGAAAAAGAGGTGGCAAAACTTGATGGGATGCTCTCTAATGAAAGATTTGTGGCCAATGCACCGGAAACTGTCGTTGCAGAAAACAAAGAAGCACTGAATGATGCACAAAACAAACTCATCAAAGTCGATGCGGAACTTGCTTCGTTAGGTCAAGTATGAGCATGTTAGTGCAAGAGGCTTATGATGCCCTACTCGCCAAAGAATACGATAAAGCATTGGAACTTTACAAGGCACTCGAAGCCCAAAAAGAACCTACCTCTTTTTATTATTTGGGCTACCTCCATTTTAAAGGTTTTGGCGTTCCACAAGACTCAACAACAGCTTTTCATTACTATTTAGAGTCTGCCACGAGAGAGGTGCCATTGGCGCAGTTTGAAGTAGCATTGATGCTCGAAAATGGGGAAGGGTGCGAAAAAAATGAATCAGAAGCTGCCTTTTGGTACGAAGAAGCTGCCAAACGTGGAAACATCGACGCCTTCAACAATCTAGGTGCGATGTACAAAGAGGGACGCGGTGTCTACCAAGACTACAAAAAAGCCTTTATCCTTTTCTCCAAAGCAGCCCAAGCAGGCAATGCGAAAGCGCAGTTCAACCTCGGCGCGCTTTATGATATGGGCTTAGGGTGCGAAGAGGACAAAGAGAAAGCAATAGAGTGGTGCCGTAAAGCAGCCTACCAAGGGCACGAGCTCGCCAAAGGGATCATCAAACGGATGCAGCAAGACGGGCAAATCGTCTTTTAATCTTTAATGCTTTCTCATAAGAGAAATATGAAAGAGTGCATCCAAAACTTTGTAGGTAAAGATCACGATACCGATCGATCCGATGACGATAGCAGTTTCACTCCAAGAAGGGAAGAAAAAGATCATCTCTTTGACCGGTTCAT
The DNA here is from genome assembly GCA_041163165.1 of Pseudomonadota bacterium. Lineage (GTDB taxonomy): Bacteria > Campylobacterota > Campylobacteria > Campylobacterales > Sulfurovaceae > Sulfurovum. The sequence goes on along the minus strand of JBEARN010000075.1, from coordinate 5,098 downwards.
ACTCTCCATATTTTTCAAATCCTACTCCAAACCGATCACTTAGCGGATAAGCATTCCCCCCATACACAAATATCATCCTCCCCAAGTACGTACCTATAATAATAAAAATAGAAGCAAAAAGTTTGATCAATGGTCCTTTAGTATTCCAGAAAAGCATGCTAAAAGGGATCATCACCGTAAAAATAAAGTACGTGTAAAAGTAATATCTAAAATCTCCAAAAAGCATGATACCCAAAGACCTGCTGTCGACAAAAAGATAAGAAATCACTTCATAAAAACCTAACGTAATCACAGAGTAAAGTGTGATTTTTGCAAGAAGATTGACCAAAGAAAGACACACGTTTTTGTTAAGATTTCGGTACGTAAAATAGGTATAAAAGATCATTACCGCGGACGAAGCGACAAAAGATGAAACCATAAAATAAAACATCAATGTCGGATAACTCGTCCATAAATTTCTTGCTAAATTCATGTTGAAAAGCTTTGCTTGAATATAAAATTCCGTAAAATCAACCAATAAACTTAAAATCAAAATAGGAAATGCCAACTTCTTAACCCAGTGATTTTTATGGGTGATTAGCAAGTATATCTCGAAAATAACCAATGGAATGTAGATCATATAAAGCGGTAACATTAACCACATTCCAGAATGTAATTGCGGGGAGAGAAACATCCAATGAAAATGGGACGCATTGAGATCGATCAAAATCGTAAAAAGACCGCTTAATACCATCGCCAATCCCAAAGTCAAAAACCCAGATGCCGCCCTTTTAATCAGATCGATATTGAAAAACTCTGCAAATGCTACTAGAAATATCATCCCGGAGCCTGTATACACCATATAAATATAGTTGACGATATAAAGTGACCATGGTGCTTCCCTCTTCACCTCTCCCCCATGACCGAAAACCGCCTCCTTCATCGCATGGGCGACATCCATACTGCCAGGATGCAATCCTGCATCAAATGCCGTAGCCGAAGGGGTCATATATCTTTGATCCAATACATCCCACATCCCTATTATCGCCAAGATAAAAAGTGCGTAAGCGATATACATCACTCGGTTGAAGAAAAGTGCTTTCAGGGAAATAAAATGAATTTGCAAACCTGCAATACGTTTGATCATAGATGCCCCCTTCTTGCTAGTGCATCAGCTTTTGCTTTTTGATATACAGGCTCAAAAGTCTCCCATGTATAAATAGTGGTATTTACATCAACCGAGTTCATCGCAAAATAATCATTGTTTTCAGGAAGGAGATAAAACAGCTTCGGTACCGTTCCTTCTGCCTCTTTTAAGAAGTAAAACTTTCGTACTTTGAGAAGAGCAATCAGTTCCGACTTTTCATCATCCAAATCTCCAAAAAGTCTTACCTTTGTAGGGCAAGTCGCTTGACACGCTGTGGTTGCTTCCCCTTTTCCGATGCGGGTATCGAAACAAAAAGTGCATTTATCGACTGCCACTTTCGTATCATCCACAAAACGCGCATCATACGGACATGCTTCCATGCACCCTTTGCATAAGATACACATATCTTTATCGGTCATGACCAATCCGCCAACACTAAAATGACTCGCCCCCGTCGGGCAGACATCCACACATGGCGCATTGATGCAATGGTTGCACTGAGAAGGATGGTAAGCAACAAAAGGGCTTCCGAAGATACTTTTTTCAGACTGCGTTACCCAAATACGCTGTTTATCTGCACCCAACTGTACACCGTTTTCTTCTTTGCATGCCACTTCACATGCCTTGCAATCGATACAATTTTGGTACTCTAATGCCATGGCAAACTGCATACTATACCTTCCTTATCTCTACGAGTGTTTCGTGCATCGCAGCTGAACCAAATACACTCTCTATGGTGTCTTCGATGATCATGTTGTCACTTGCACCATTTCTGTAACCAAAGGTCAAACCTTCAGATTCCGATCCAAAACCATGCACATAAAAAAGAGTGTCTTTGATGATTTTAATGGTTGGGTAGGCTTTGATATGTATTTTTCCGATGCTACTCTTTACTTCGACAATATCTCCATACTCGATACCGCGCTCTTGCGCTTGTGCTTTATTGATCCATAGATAGTTTTCCCGCATGACATCGAGTAGCATGATGTTATTAGAAGTGGCATTTTGGCTTTGCTGTGCATGGCGACCGGTAATAAACTTAAATTTATTCTCAGGAATTTTCGTATAAAGTTTATCATGCCATGTAGGCATCGGGTCTACGCCATTGGCTTCCATGACGGGAAGATAACACTCTACTTTACTCGACTTGGTTCCAAGGTTTTTTTTCAATGCAGCGATCTCTTTTTCGTCTACACATGTATCTTCGGTATTAAGCCAACTCTCTCCTCCTGGCGTGGTATAGTATTTTTTATCTTCAGGATAATACTCGTATTCGTTTATCGAGAGTTGTTTAAAATACTCATCCATATGAGGATAATACACCCCTTTTTCTTTCAATGTCGCATAAGCTGCTTCACCATATTCAGCTACTATCAGCTCTTTGTTGATCTCTTCTTGACTCGTTTCATACGCTAAAGTCAAATCAAAATTGTTCTCTTCATACACAGAATCCATATCTGAATCTTCTACCTGCTCTTGCAAATCCTTATCATATTTCAAACTAATTTCAAACAATGGTTTAGAGATATGGTGCGTTAAGCCTTTGAGTATTTCAAAAACAGGCTTGGTATCATAAAGAGGGTCAATGACTTTGTTTCGTAACACAATAGCAGGCTGAACACCTGCAAAGGATTGGACAGGATCTTCACGCTCCAGATAGGTGCATTCCGGCAAGACCACATCTGACATCATCACCGTATCTGATGGCATCGTATCGACCGTAACGACCAGCTCCATCTTTTCGAACATTTTTCTTGTTTTAGCGATGTTGGGTACGGACTGCATAGGATTTTGTTTGTAGATAAACATACCGCGTACAGGGTATGGTGCACGGTATTCTATGATCATATTTCTCATCCCTATCCAAGTACCTGTGGGGTCAACAAAGGTGGCTTCGTGCTTATCGATCCTTCCTTTAATGTTGCTATAGATAGGGGCATCGACCGTATGTTCACCTAAAGGGAGACTTTTCCCAAAGACAATCCCTCCTTTCACATCGATGCCACCTCCAAGGGCAGAGAAGATTGCTTGTGCACGTCTGAGTTGAAAATCTTGCCGACTCCATGCCGTTCTTCTTCCTTGATAATAGATCGACCTTGGTGCATGCGCCATAAACTCTCTTGCGACTATACGGATCGTATCAGCCTCGATCCCAGTAATCCTTTCTGCCCATTCAGGGGTATAATTATTTTCCAAGATATGTTTTTTATACGCTGCAAATCCATTGACGTTCTTTTGAACAAAATCTTTATTGTAAAGCACTTCTTTGATCGCTACATAAGTTAAAGCAAGAACAAATGCAAGATCGGTTCCTACCTTGATCCCCAGCCAACGATCGGCATGCATCGCGGTGTTTGTAAAACGTGGGTCAACAACGACGAGTTTCAACCCTCTTCCTCTTGTACGTTTAAACATATCCATCGTATCAGGTGTGAGGATCGCCTCGGCTCTGTTCGCGCCTGCCATGATGACATAGCTGGCATTCTCCATATCTGCTTTTCCATAAGCGCCGATAGTAAGGGCATATCCTTTCGTTGTCGTTTTAAGACAAATAGAAGAATGGTTGACAAAGTTCGTAGAGCCGAAAAGATCACCCATAAACTGCTGGAAAGTGTGTTCAGCCATCCCCTCCCCCGCACAGTAAGCGATAGTAGATCGGTTATCCTTCTCTTCATCAAGGATTTGTTTCAATCCTTTAAATTTATCTGTTCCATTTAAGATCGCTTCATATGCTTCATCCCATGTAGCGCGCCTAAACTTCCCTTCACCCTTTTCTCCGATACGAATCAGCGGATACTTCAGACGATCAGGATCATATAAAGCATGAATGCCGGCATCCCCTCTGGCGCATAACATATTTTTTGATTTGGGGAAAAGAGGATTGGGATCAAGTTTTTTCACGATCCCATCTTCTAGTTTCGCCCATGCCGTGCATTTGTTTACACACATTTCACAAACGGTAGCGATATTTCTTTCAGACAAACCCTTTGGCTTCTCCTGCGCAAAAAGTGCAGTAACCCCACTGGCAGTACTCCCTCCCACTATGCTTAAAGCAACAGAACTTTGAAGAAATCGTCGTCTTGACACCTCTACTTGCATCTGTTATGCCCCCTCGCCTCTATTGAACGTTCATTTTTTATTTTATAACGATTTCACTTAGATTTAATAAAGTAATACAATATCATCAACTATTTATATAATAAATGAATTTTTGTTACAAAAAAAGACCTTGAAAAAGGTATCATTTCCAGATTTTATTTTCCGATCATCAAAAAGTAAGCAAAGTTATAAAACATATGCAAAATAATGCTTGGAAGTATATGATCAAATCTCTCTTTAAAATAGCCAAAGATGAGGGAAGGGAAAAATGTGAGCAATGCCCAGATAATCGGATGATGAAAAAGATGCAAAGAGACAAAGAGTATTGATGTAATGAAGTTAGCATAAGAGATGGCTAATAAAGTCGAATTTGGCTCTAATTTTTGAGACAAAAACTCTTGGATCACTCCCCTAAAAGCCAACTCTTCAACAACAGGATAAAATAGTATCGCCATCAAAAAAGTTTCAGGGTGATTAACAAACCAGAAGATATCGATATCTTGCGTAGGAAAAAAAGAACGATACAAAATACAAAAGATCGGAGCGGCAAATAATGCCACTGCATATTGTACGTTTAAAGAAAAAACTATTTTAGGCATGTATTTTTAAAAAGATTTGATTTCCAAAGATATACCATAGCCAAAAGCAGTAACACTATGTACATCATATCTATTTTTGTATTCTCTGGATTATAAGTACATCCACCGCCGCCACCTCCACTGCTGCTGCTCGTGGTAGAACTTGTAGCGGTTACAATCATACTATCAGTATCAGTTGCACCGTCATTATCTGTCACTGTGAATGTCAAAGTATGCGTACCTACGGTTGTAGGCGTATAAGTAAAAGAGGCGTTAATAGGATTCGTATAGGTAT
>JBEARN010000074.1:0-6468 GCA_041163165.1 Pseudomonadota bacterium | reverse complement strand
TTAAAAAGGTATAATATCGCAAAATTAGGCACACATAAGGATAGGTATGAAGTTCGAAGATATCGAAATAGAAGATGTAGATTTTGAGGCGATGCTTGAGGAATCGTTTAAAAAATCAGAATCAAAAAATGATTTGGTAACAGGTACAGTTGTTAAAGTAGATGAAAAAGACAATATCGCAGTAATCGATATCGGCGGTGGTAAAGATGCAACATTGGCACTTGATGAGTTGAAAGATTCAAAAGGAAATCTTACGTTTGCAGTAGGTGATTCTATCGATGTACTTAATATGGGAAGAGGTCGTATCTCATATAAAGCAGCGAAAAATAAAGCAGCTTTAAATGAGTTTATCTCTGAGTATGATGATACGCAAGAGTATATCATCGATGGTGTAGTAACAAAGAGCAACAAGGGTGGTTATGTTGTTGAGTGTGACGGTTTGGAATTCTTTATGCCTCGTACACTCTCTTACCTTTCTTCAAAAACAGATCCAGTGGGTAAAAAAGTAAAAGCTATGATCGTTAAAGTGGATAAAGAGAAAGGTTCTGTAGTTGTTTCTAGAAAAGAATTGATCGAGAGAGAAAAATCTAAAAACGACGAAGTGGTTTCAGAATTACTTGAAAATAAAGATCCAGTTGTTGGTACGATCAAGAAAATTACATCTTACGGAATGTTTGTTGATGTTGGTGGGATGGATGGTCTTGTACACTATTCACAAATCTCACACAAGGGACCAGTAAATCCTTCTAAGTATTTTGCTGAGGGCGACCAAGTGAATGTAATTGCATTGGATTATGATAAGAAGAAGAGACATCTTTCTCTCTCTATCAAAGATGCAAATCCTGATCCTTGGGCAGATATCGATTCTATTATCGGTGTAGGAGATACTGTATCGGCAGTAGTCTCAAATATCGAGCCTTATGGTGTGTTTGTTGATCTTGGTGAAGATCTTGAAGCCTTTTTGCATGTGTCTGAAATCTCTTGGGATAAGAATGTGAAACACCCGAAAGATTATTTAGAAAATAACCAAGAGATCAATGTAGAAGTGATTGAGGTCGATAAAGAAGGGAGAAGATTGAGAGTTAGTCTTAAAAATCTACTTTCTAAACCGATGGATGCGTTTACTTCAGATTATAAAATCGGGGATGTTGTCACAGGGACTGTGACGTCTGTTACCGATTTTGGTGCCTTTGTCAAAATAGGTACAGTTGAAGGATTGCTACATAATCAAGAGATTTCTTGGGATAAAACCAAAAATGCAAAATCAGAGCTTAAAGTAGGTGATGAAGTTAAAGTAAAAATCATTAAGATTGACAAAGATGCTGGTAAAGTTTCTTTGAGCAAAAAAGCACTTGAAGATTCACCAGTGAAAGCATTTGCGCAAAATCATAAAAATGGTTCTATTGTAACAGGTACGGTGAAAGATAAGAAAGATTTTGGTGTATTTATCTCTCTTGGAAATGATATCGATGCATTGATTAGAACAGAAGATCTTCATCCACTTAAATTTGAAGAGATTGAAAAAGGGCAAGAGATTACAGGCGTGATCAGCTTTATAGACTCGAATGCAGATAAGATCAGAGTTTCGGTAAGAAGACTTGAACGTCAAGAAGAGAGAGAAGTATTGGATCAGCTTAACAGTGAACAAGATGACAGTATGACTCTTGGTGATGCATTTGGTGATGCATTTAAAAGATAAGTAGTAAAAACTTCAGAATCAGCGTAGAAAGTGGAAGCCTAATACACTTTTTTGCGAATGATTCTTAAAATATTGAGTTGCCTTTAGTAGGTGGTTCATACGATTGTTCGTATCCTCCGGTACTTTTTGGTACTCTATTTTCACAAAAAAGGTTATAAAATGTCAAAAAAGACGATAGTGGTTTGTGATCACATTCATCAAGATGGATTAGATATTCTTGCAAATGATAGTGAAATAGAATTGATTAATGCAGCAGATGAGCCTAAAGATCTGCTTTTAGAAAAATTTATCCCTTTGGCTGATGTGGCTATTACCCGTTCTTCTACGGATGTGGATGAAGAATTTTTAGCAAAAGCGCAAAAAGTGACGGCCATCGTACGCGCAGGTGTTGGTGTAGACAATGTAGATATCCCTGGTTCGAGCAAGCAAGGGATCGTCATCATGAATGTCCCTACTGCAAATACGATCGCGGCAGTCGAGCTCACCATGACACATCTCCTTTCGTGTGTCAGACAATTCCCATATGCACACAATAACTTGAAGCTAGATCGTGTTTGGAGAAGACAAGATTGGTATGGTACAGAGCTGAAAGACAAAAAACTTGGGATCATCGGTTTTGGAAATATCGGTTCACGTGTCGGTAAAAGAGCCAAAGCATTTGAAATGGATGTCATCGCGTATGACCCGTATATCGATCCGCGTAAAGCAACCGATATGGAGATTTCTTATACTAAAAATTTTGAAGATATTTTAGCCTGTGATATCATTACGATTCATACACCGAAAAATTCTGAAACAGTAGGGATGATCGGTAAAAACGAGATCGCTAAAATGAGAGATGGTGTGATCTTGATCAACTGTGCCAGAGGTGGACTTTATGATGAAGAGGCACTTTTGGAAGGGTTGACTTCGGGTAAGATCGCGATGGCTGGTATCGATGTATTTAACAAAGAACCGGCGATCGATCATCCTCTTTTGGATTTGGATAATGTTACGGTCACCCCTCACCTTGGCGCAAATACAAAAGAATCACAAAGAAATATCGCAGTGCAAGCAGCTGAAAATGCTATCGCTGCAGCCAAAGGGATTTCTTATCCTAATGCGTTGAATTTACCGATTCGAGAGAATGAGTTACCTGATTTTGTGAGACCATACTTGGAATTGATCCAAAAAATAGGTTATTTGTCTGCGCAGATTACCAAAAGTGCGGTGAAGTCTATCAAAGTGACAGCAGCGGGTCCAGTGGCTGAACACTTAGAATCGATGGCGACTTTCGCGACAGTGGGTGTCTTAACTGAGTCGTTGGGAGATCAGATCAACTATGTCAATGCAGAGTTTGTAGCCGATGAACGTGGTATCGATATTTTAAAAGAGAGTAAACCAAATAACAGTGGATTTACCAATAAAATCGGTGTTAAATTAACCACAGCAAATGGTACTATCTCTATCGAGGGTACGGTATTTGATGACACGGAACAACGTATTATCGAGATCGATGACTATATCTTGGATGTCGAGCCAAAAGGGAGAATGGTATTCTTTAGAAATACAGATACTCCAGGCGTGATCGGTGATGTAGGTAGAATCATGGCTGAAAATGATTTGAATATTTCTGACTTTAGACTCGGAAGAGACAGCAAAAAACAAGCGTTGGCTGTCGTTCGCGTTGATGGTCAGATCACCAAAAAACTTCTTGAAGAACTTTCGGCACTCAAAGCTTGTATCAGCGTCAGTCACGCTTCACTCTAAACCCTATCGTTGCAACTTAGGTTGCAACATTTTCTACAAATTGATCTCATTTTTTTCAATGCACTAACTCTTTGAATCTTAGATCATGCAGTGTTTATCGTTCTTTAATAATGCGTTAAGTTTTATTTCTATAGTATAATATTTAATTAATAATAAAATAAGGCAATTTTATGAAAAAAAGTATTATATTCATCCTTGTATGTAGCTCGCTATTTTCTAAAACGATCACGTTTCAGGAAGCGTTGAGTAAAACCATTCAGAACAACAAAGAATTAAAAGCGAAAAAATACGATATCGATCTCTCTGAACAAAATCTGAAAGAGGCCCAATCGTATGATTTTGGGAATTTGAATTTTAAAGAAACCGTGAGTAATTCAAATAACCCACTCCATGTATTTGGAATGAAATTGTCGTCTCATGAAGCTGCTTTAGGAGATTTTGGATTTTCGAATTATTCTTTTTCGAACATTATACCTTCAATGATCGGAGATAATCAAGAAATAGGTTTGATAGAGCCTGAAGCTTTAAACTATCCAGGTTCAAGAACCAATTTTGAAACAAAAGTGGTGTACGAAGTACCACTTTTTACGGGGTTTAAACTTGACAGCGCGAAGACGATGGCAGAGCTGCAAATTTTAGCCAATAAAGCAAAGTATTCTCTCGATGAAAAAGAGATCGGTCTTGAAGTGATCAAAGCATACAATGGAGCCGTAGCGGCTAAAAAGTTTATAGATTTGACCCAAAACGGTTTAGTTATTACCAAAAGATTAGAAAAATTATCCAATAATTTATATGAAAATGGACTCGCGAGACAACTCGATGTATCGCAGGCTCAGATGGCCACTTCGGCTATCATCACCAAACGAAATGAAGCCAAGACACAATACAAGTTAGCGTTAGCATATTTGAAATTTTTAACCGGAGATAAAGAGATCGATAATGTCAACCAGTTTGTTTCTTTTGAAAATACGATGGGATTAGAAAGTTTACAGGAAGCTGCGCTCGCAGATAGAGATGACCTTACTTGGATGGAGAAAAATAGGGAAACCATGAGTAAAAAGATCGATTTTGAAAATGCAAGTTTATACCCTACAGTGGGGTTTCATGCCGAATATGGATTTAATGATGACAAGTTTACTGCTCAGGATAATAAAGACAATTATGTTGTTGCTGTTCAGTTGGAATATAATCTTTTTGATGGTGGATTGTCTAAGAGTAGAAGAGAAAAAGCGAAGTTAGAGCATGCCAAAACGACGGAGTATCAAGGTTTAATGGAAGAGGGTATTTTGTTGGAAGTGGAGAAGAATTTTTCTGAATACACCTCGTTAAAGCAAAATTTAGTTGAAAAACGAAAAACACAAAAAATGGCTGAACAGATCTTAGCCGAGACCGAAGAGACTTATAAAAATAATTTAAAATTTAGAACCAATATGATGTATCTGTTAATGAGCTTTGAAAATATGCTTAAGGCACAAGGGGATGTGATTACCACTGAATATATGAAAGCTTTGACTTCTGCGCAACTGCAACTCTCTATCGGTAAAGATTTAAGGAGATAAGATGGAGCAAAAAACAAAACTGAATATCGCGGGTAAATTGGCCAATACCTTTATCTCGCATCCACTGACATTGGTTTTATCTATTGCTATTTTAGTGGTCGGTTTACTTAGTTTGCAGATTATGCCTAGAGAAGAGAACCCTCAAATTATTGTTTCGGGGGGAGCTGTGATTATCCCAATGCCTGGGGCTAAAGCTGATCAAGTTCAAAAAGTGATTATAGAACCTTTAGAGAAGAAAATACATGAGATTAAAGGTGTTGAAAACATTTATAGTATCGCAAGAGATTCAGTGGGTATTGTCCAAGCACAATTTTTTATTGGTGAAGATAAACTAACATCGGATCAAAAACTTTATGATCAGGTGATGAAAAATATTGATCTTTTGCCAAAAATGGCAATGCAGCCTATTATTAAGACGATGGATATTGATACAGACATTCCTATCGCCACGATTGCTTTTTATAGTAAATACGACTCTTTATCTCAAGTAGAGCTTTATAACATCGTGGATAAATTGGGGCACAAGTTAAATAAATTTAAAGATGTTGCTCAAGTTAATCTAAAGGGTGCAAGGAAAGAACAAATCAATGTTTTGCTTAACTTAGATAAATTGAACGACTACGGGATTACTTTAGGTCAAGTTGCGCAAGCATTAAACAATATTACTTTCGAATTACCAAAAGCTAAGGCTGATACCCTAGATGGCGATTATGTATCACTGAGTATCAATAATAATATTAAATCATTTAAAGAAATAGGTCATATTTTAGTGGATTCGTACAATGGTCAAAATATCTATTTGAAAGATTTAGGAACGATTGAACAAGGTGAAAATATCCAAAATAAACAAATCGCTTTATTGTATACAAAGCTCAATGATTTAGAGTCTAAAGAGAAACAACAAGTGACTTTAACCATTTCAAAACTTAAAGGTGGGAATACCGTTGAAATCAACAACCAGATTTTTGAGTATTTAAGTTCTATCAGAAAAAAATTAGATAATCAAGGGGTTGGTTATGTTATTACTAGAGACGATGGATACACTGCAAATCATGCTGTGAATGAGTTGGTCTTTCACTTGATTATCTCGGTATTGATTATCTCGGTATTGCTGGTATTCTCATTAGGGTTTAGAGAAGCGCTGATTGTTTCCTTAACGGTTCCTATGATTTTATCACTGACATTGTTTACAGGTTATTTGATGGGTGAAACCATCAATCGGATCACTTTATTTGCTTTATTGTTATCACTTGGATTGTTGGTAGATGCCGCGATCATTGTGATTGAAAATATTCATAGACATTTGCATAGCGAATCTACAAAAGAGAAGAGTTTAAAAACGATCGCTGTGGAAGCAACGAATGAGATCGGAAATCCAACCAATATTGCAACGTTAGCGATTATCATGACATTTATTCCCATGTTTTTTGTAGGCGGAATGATGGGACAGTTTATGCACCC
>JBEARN010000073.1:0-6518 GCA_041163165.1 Pseudomonadota bacterium | reverse complement strand
TCACTCACTTCACACTCTCTTCACCAACTCGGTCAAGGTCTCTGTGTTTGTGGACGCGTATTATAGAGAAATATTTCTTAACTGTCAAGGGTTTTTTCTATTTTTCCTCTTTTTTTTTACTTTTTTTTATCCGCTTACATTATATAAGAGAAATATACGCGAGTCTATGGGTTTATTTTTCATTTAACTTCCATTTAAAATTTCCGTTTACAATATGATATAAATATGACATAAAAAGGTGTTTGATGATGCGTTCTGTGATTTTACTCATCTCCATGGTGTTGCTGTCAGCTTGCATGGATAACTACAGCATCCCTTACCTGTGCAATGATCAAAAGTGCATGACGCAGGTGAAAGAAAATCAAACAGAAACCCAAATAGCTCAAAATGAGTATCAAACGATACAAGATAAAAGATCTCAAGAATAAAAATCCCAATTAACCTTAGATTAATCTGACTAGATTATACTTTTCAAAAATTATCAACAAAGGATTTATGATGGCTTTATATGATAGAAATTATACATCGAGATCACTCGATACAGGAGTTGCGCAAGAGACTGCTTCGGTAAGTTTCATGAAGCAAACGTATCAACTTTTGGCAGCCAGCATGATCGCTGCGGCAGCGGGCGCCTATGTAGCCTTGCCTTATGCAGCTACGGTGATGGAATATAGATGGGTTATCTTTGGATTCGAACTTTTTATGCTTTTCATCGGACTTCGAATGACACGAAACCACCCAGGGTTAAATATGGCCGCACTTTTTGCGTTCACCTTTACCACCGGTGTTTCTTTGGTTCCACTTTTGGGTTCTCTTATCGCTATGGGAAAAGGCAATGTTATCGGCAATGCGTTTCTCATGACTTCGGTCCTTTTCGGTGCATTGAGCCTTTTCGCGATCAATACCAAATCAGATTTCTCTAGCTGGGGAAAACCGCTTTTCATTACACTCATCGTCGTAGTGATCGCCTCTTTGGTCAACATCTTCTTGCTCCAAAGTCCTATGATGCACGTCATCATTACGGCGGGTATTTTGCTTTTGTTTGGTATCTTTACGATCTATGATACGCAAAACATCGCCAATGGCGCGTATGATTCACCTGTAGATGCGGCGGTTTCACTCTACTTGGACTTTTTAAATATGTTCACAGCACTACTTCAAATTTTAGGAATTTTTGGAAACGACGACTAATCGTTTTCACCTCTCTTCAAAACAAAGAGAGGTTCCTTGAACAAATAATACTTCAAACTCCAAATAATCTAGAGGATAGTTTTCCATCAAGATTTTCATTTGCTTGTAGCTTAACTGCTTTTCTCCACCGCTTACCCCGCTTTTTTTAATATAGGCAAACATATCTCTGACGGTTTCAAATTTTAACCTGTAGGTTTTGAGTTCAAACTGTGCATCATAATACGATGCTACCTTTTCTCTCAATATCACCTCGCTATAGATAGGGGAAGTCGCGCCTGCGATGCGGTGCAATGTACCGAAAGTATTCGAGGTGAAGATGGCAAAGTACGCTTTAGAGGAGATCAGAGAGAGCCTCTTTAGCGTCATATCCAAATCTTGACTCCATTGCAGCGCAGAAGAGGAAAGAAGCAGATTACTTTTCGAAGGTGAAATAAAATCAAACGCTTGAGGCTGGTTAAAATCACCGCATATTTTTTCTATACCCAAAGCGTCTGGATGGATCTCTAACATTTGCGCAGAAGAATCAAATGCGATAAAATGGTCATAACTAAGCGCGCTTTTCTCTACGTTTTTATAGACCTCACCGCTACCGCAACCGATATCGATGATCGTTTGGTGGTCGGACTTGGGGAGTTGTGCTACAAGTGATTGGGCGACTTCTGCTTGGATAATGTTATAACGATCGTAAGCATAAGCAAAACGCGAAAACTCTTGGGTCACTTTAGACACGTATCTTCCTCTTTATGGTGAGATCACCGGCTTCATCACGGTTTCAAATTTTTTTGGGTATAATCGCCGCAATTATACCCAAAATCGATTGGGCATCCAACCATACAAAGAGGGACAAATGACATCAACACTTTTAATCGTACAAATCGTACTTGCATTGGCGATCACCATCGCCGTACTTTTGCAAAAAAGTTCTAGCATCGGACTTGGTGCTTACAGCGGGAGCAACGAGTCTGTATTTGGCGCGAAAGGGCCTACCGGTTTTCTTGCAAAATTCACTTTCATTCTTGGGTTTGCTTTTGTCGTGAATACATTGGCTATCGGTTATTTATATACTTCGGCGAGCACTTCATCTATCGCGGATACGATCGTTCCGGAAAACAATGCGATGGTTCCTACCGTACCAACTTCTACTGAGACAACAACCCAAACAAATGAAGTGGTTGCAAACGAAGCAGTTGCTCCTCAGTCCGCGCAAGAAGAAGCGCCTGTTGCACCTGAGTCCATAGTAGAAGAAAACGCATCTATGCCGACGGAAGAAACAGCAAACACAACAGAAGAAAATCTGACCCAAACACCAGCGACTCCAGCCCAAAACTAACTCGTTTTTCAAGATAAAGGTCTCCCTTTATCTTCGTCCCCAAAGCACTTTACTCAATACGCACCAAGGTAAAAAACGGTAAAATCCCCCTTAAAGAATACCAAGGAGACTGTTATGGTAAATGAGATTTTTGAACATACCAAAGAAAATATGCAAAAAAGTGCCGATGCGCTCAAAAGAGACTTTTCTACACTGCGCACAGGAAAAGTAACTACGGGTATCGTAGACAATATCAAAGTAGATTATTATGGTACGATGACGGCACTCAACCAAGTAGGAAGCGTCATCGCAACCGATGCAACGACGATCACCATCACGCCATGGGAAAAACCTCTACTGTCTAAGATCGAAAAAGCAATCCAAGAAGCGAACATCGGCGTCAATCCGAACAATGACGGCGATTTTATCAAACTTTTTTTCCCTCCTATGACAAGTGAACAAAGACAAGAGATCGTCAAACAAGCCAAAGGGATGCTAGAACATGCAAAAGTCTCCGTAAGAAACGTGAGAAAAGACAGCAACGACAAAGTCAAAAAACTTGAAAAAGATAAAGAGATCAGTGAAGATGAGTCAAAAAAGGCACACGATCAAATCCAAAAGTTTACCGATGACTATATAGCAAAACTTGACGAGGTGTTTAAAGTCAAAGAAGCTGATATCCTCAAGGTATAACATGCAAAAATCAGTCAATGCAGAACAAGCCTACAAAGACGCCAATGCCCTCTTAGAGGGTCACTTCCTTCTAGCAAGCGGTAACCACTCAAACCGTTATCTTCAAAGTGCGAAAGTCCTTGAACATCCTCAAAAAGCTGCTCTTTTGACAGATGCACTTGCCGAGATGATCCGATCTCAGGGTATCGAAGTTCATACGGTGTGCGCCCCTGCGCTTGGAGGCGTACTTGCAGGATATGAACTTGCGCGCTCGTTGAATGTCCGTTCTATTTTCGTCGAAAAAGACGGTGAGGGGGGGATGGTGCTTCGTCGTGGATTTGAAGTCGCCAAAGGGGAAAAAATCCTCATTTGTGAAGACATCATCACCACCGGAGGATCTGCTGTAAAAGCTGCAAACGCCATAGAGGCATTAGGCGGTACAGTCGTGGCATTTGCCTCTTTGGCAAACAGAGGGTTTTGCAAACGTGTCGGCGGTGCCATAGAAGCAAAATCAGCGTGCAAATTACCTGCTAACATTCCACTGTTTTCTCTTGACGATTTCACCTTCGAAATGTATACGCCAGAAGAGTGCCCTATGTGCAAAGCAGGTAGCGTAGCGATCAAACCAGGGAGCAAAGGATAGGCAATTAGTAAAATTTTTCATCATGTTACTTGATGAAAGTTTATTGCCCGACTGAAGTGTTTGCATCCCTGATGCGGACATTGGTTTTACCCGCATCTTTTTTCTTCTCGACAGGCTGACTTATCCCTTGCACCATAAATGAAATCGGCTCTTTTTTCGGCTCTTTGATCAATACCAAAACCTTGTCTTTTTCATGATAGACATCAAAAAGTTCTACCTCGTTCATCACAACATCGACTTCGACCTTATCTTCTTGATCCAAAGGCAACTGATATCCATTTCCCTCTATCCGCACAAGCTGATTTGCTTCTTTGAGAACAACCCAACATACTTTTGCAGAGGGGAGTGCATAAACCGAGTGTCTCGTCTCTTCGATGCACACTCTAGAACGCTCATCTTTTTCGATGCTTATGTTGCCATCTGAACTAACTATGTCAAGATAAAGCACTTTGGTTGCAGCGGTCATTGCTTTGGCTTTTTTAAGGTGTTCTGCCAGTTGTTTGTTGGAGTTTTGTATCATATCGACTGTAGAAAAAAGTGCCACGATTACTATCCCTAAAAGGGCGATAGAGATCAACACTTCCAAGAGAGTAAAAGCACTACGTTGACGCATACCTTTTAACCGTCCATAAGCCCGACGCGTATCGCCTCTTCATAGCTTGTTTCGCCTGCCAATACCAAAGCTTTAAGTTTATCGGCGATCGTCTTCATCCCTTTTTGCTTCATCGCTTCTCTCACTTGATAGTCATTAAACCCATCTTTGAGCATCTGTTTGACTTCATCCGTGACGATGAACAATTCCCCGATCGCTTGACGCCCTTTATAGCCTGTAAAATCACACGCTTTACACCCAACCGCTCTAAAAACGACTGTCTCGGAAGGAACCTGAATCTCTTCCGCTATCTCAGGCGAAAGTTTGCTCTCTTGTTTGCAGGCAGGACAAAGTTTTCGTGTCAATCTTTGTGCCAATACGCCTAAAAGGGTAGAGGAGACAAGAAAATTTTCGATCCCCATATCCATCAAACGGCTGAGCGCCGATGTCGCATCATTGGTGTGGAGAGTCGAGAGCAAAAGGTGCCCCGTTAAAGCCGAACGCAGAGCGATCTCTGCTGTTTCATTGTCCCTGATCTCTCCCACCATGATGATATCAGGGTCTTGTCTCAAAATCGAACGCAATCCCGATGCAAAAGTAAGCCCTGCCTTAGTATTGACTTGTATTTGAGAAATATTGTCAGCATTATATTCAACAGGATCTTCTACGGTAATGATGTTTTTATCGGGTGTAGCGATGTGTTGCAAACATGCATGAAGCGTGGTCGATTTACCTGAACCTGTTGGTCCAGTAACCAAGATCATCCCATGGGCATGGTTGAGTAACCTGTAAAGGTCTTTAGTGATCTCTTCGGCAAATCCAAGCGACTGAAGCGTCGGGATGTGCTCTGTTTGGGCAAGAATCCTCATCACGACTCTTTCCCCATGATAGGTAGGGAGTATAGACACCCTTACGTCGATGCTCTTGCCTGAGATCGAAAGTTGCGTACGTCCATCTTGCGGTACGCGTTTTTCAGAAATATCAAGATTGGAGATGACTTTGATACGGTTGATGACCAATGAGGTGATGCTTTTGTCCAAGTCTAAATGTTTTTTCAATGCCCCGTCGATGCGCAGACGCACTTCACCTTTTTTCTCTGCGGTTTCGATGTGAATATCGCTTGCCCCTTTTTGGAGTGCTTGAAAAAAGAGTGAATTGACCAGCTTGATAATCGGCGCAGACTCTTCACTCGAAAGCAAATCTTGCGAATTTCGTATGAACTCTAAGAGTTCTGATTCTGCTGCTATCAGCTCGTCAGACGTCGCTGTGGTCATTTGATCAAAGTCAGAACCCGTTTGGATCTCTAAAAATTTATTTTTTAGAAACACTGTAAATAATTTTGTCTTTGGAGATATAGCACCTGTAGAAAATGCTTGGAGACGTAGTTCAGAATTTCCTTTCGCATTAATTAAGGCTTGGTTGTGCCGATGGGGTCGACGGCGCAATCAATTTTTGCAGCTCCTCTAAGCGGCGATTGACCTGCTTGCGATAGGCATTGATCGACTCTACCCATTGCTCGTTAGTCGCAATGCGTTTTTCAAAATCTTTTTGCGCCCCGGCGCTACGCGCCACACTCGCCTCCAGGGAGCTCACCTTGCTCGCCATGCCCGCCGCAGAGGCGACTGCCTTATCAATTTGTGCCTGCAATGCACCGAGCTCCGCCACGCGGCGCTCAAGCTCTGGCATACCCTTCACCGCTGTTTGCAGTGCGCTTAAGCTAGACTTGAAACTGGTCGATTGCTTGTTGATGTCTTTAATGTCATCACGCAACTTGGCAATTTCACTTTGATTTTTACGCCACGCCGAAGCCCACAGCTTATCCATCTGCTCCCACAACTCATTGGTCTTATCGGTCAGCTCTTTCAAGCGCAGGCCAATCGTGGCACTGGACTGATCCATGCTTTCGCCGGCTTGCGACAAGCGCGTCTCTAGGGTGGTAATACGGTCGTTAGATTTCAACAATTCGCTGTAAAGGTAACCCGCCGCACCGCCGACACCGAGCACCAACACTAATAGCACCCACACCAAACCACTGTTACCTCCCCTGCCGACAGGGGCATCCATCAGCAAATCATTGCTCATCGATTGCTGGCGCGCTTTCAACTCGTCGC
>JBEARN010000072.1:0-6861 GCA_041163165.1 Pseudomonadota bacterium | reverse complement strand
TCCATCAAGGTGATCTTCTTTACAAGATAGAGCCAGACATCTACGAAGCTGCATTTCAAAGCGCAAAAGGGACGTTGCATTTAGAAAATGCAAAACTCTCCAAAGCCAAAAAAGAGTGGGAACGTGCAGCAAAACTCTATAAAACGCAATCGATCAGCGAACAAGCCAAAGATAGTGCCTACTTTGCCTACGAAGAAGCCAAAGCAAGCGTCGATGTTGCCGCAGCCCAAGTGCTGCAAGCTTCGGTCAATTTGGATTATACGCAGGTCAAAGCGACGATTGATGGGGTTGTCGGGATGAAACATGTGGATGTAGGCGATTATGTGGCAGAAGGGACGCCTCTTGTCAGTATTGTCCAAACCAATCCGACTTTTGTGGCATTTTCTATCCCTAACATTCAAACCATGAAAACCAAATATGCACTCGCTAACAATGGCACATGGAATGACCTCCAAAATGCAGGACTAAAAGGCTCTTTGGTGATCGATGGGTCTTCTTATGCAGATCTAGGAACGATAGATTTTATCGATAGCAATGTCGATGTTTCGACTTCTACCCTCAAAGCGCGCGCCACGTTTCAAAACACAAACGGAACATTGATCGCGGGAGGATTTGCAACGATTAAACTCCAAGGTGTCATCATGAAAGGAGCTATTGTCGTACCTCAAAAAGCGGTATTGCAAAATCCGCTTGGGACGATCGTATTTGTTCTTGCAGAGGGGAAAGTCGCCGTAAAACCGGTCACGATCGTAGAGACTTCGGAGGAAAACTTTATCGTAACAGGGTTAGCCCCAAAAGATGTCGTCATCGTCAATAATTTTTTCCGCATTAAACCAGGGATGGCGATCGAAATAGATAAAACCCTCAATAGGCAATAATATGTTTTCGAAATTTTTCATCCATAGACCTATATTTTCTGCGGTGTTGTCGATCATTGTTTTGATCGTTGGTTTTATCTCTATCAAACTGCTTCCGGTCCAAGCATACCCTAGTGTCGTACCCGTGCAGATCAACGTCACAGCGACCTACCCTGGTGCAGATGCCGAAACATTGTCCAAAACCGTTGCTGCTCCATTAGAAGAAGCGATCAATGGTGTAGACAATATGATCTACATGATCTCAACCGCTTCACCAAGCGGCAGTGTCTCGATCAGTGTGTTTTTCAAGATAGGCACCGATCCGGATCAAGCCAATGTGGATGTAAACAATCGGGTTCAATTGGCGGTAAGCAAACTCCCTCAAGAGGTTCGAAATCAGGGCTTAAGTGTGCAAAAGCGTTCACCAGACATGTTAAAAGTACTCGCTTTTACTTCTAAAGGAGAAGCGCATGATACCATCTACCTCTCCAACTATGTCTTAGTCAATGTACTCGATGATATCAAGCGGATTCCAGGTGTAGGTGACGCTTATATCTTTGGAAATCAAGATTATTCGATGCGTGTATGGCTCAATCCTGATAGATTGGGACACTATGGACTTACCATTACCGACGTGATCAATGCCATCAAAAGCCAAAATAACCAATACTCCGCAGGTCAGCTAGGACAAGAACCCATGGCAGAGCATCCTGTTTTCACCTACACAGTACGGGCACAAGGACGTTTGAAAGACGTGAAAGCATTTTCAAATATTATGATACGCTCAAACAGTGACGGTTCATCGCTCAAACTCAAAGATGTCGCGCGCATAGAGCTCGGAAGTGAATTTTACGATTTTAAAGCCAAATACAACAAACAGCCGATGATCCCTGTAGCGATCTTTTTGGCACCGCAAGCCAACGCCCTTGACGTCTCCGCTGCGCTAGATGAAACAATGAATCGGATCGCGAAAGATTTCCCTGAAGATATTGAGATGAGCATCCCCTACGATCCAACTGAATTTGTCAAACAATCGATCGAAGAAGTGATCTTCACTTTGATTCTTTCTATTATTTTGGTTGTGTTAATCATTTATCTTTTTTTAGGAAACCTTAGAGCAACGCTCATCCCGATACTTGCTATCCCTGTTTCTATCGTAGGGACATTTGCAGGGTTTTATGCTGCAGGATTTTCGATCAATCTTTTGACACTTTTTGGGTTGACTTTAGCCATCGGTCTCGTGGTCGATGATGCCATCGTTGTCATCGAAAACGTAGAACGTATCCTCAAAGAGAACAAAGAAGTAAGCGTTAAAGAAGCCACGATAAAAGCGATGAAAGAGATCACCGGGCCTGTTGTCGCGATCGTATTGGTGCTTTCTGCCGTATTTATCCCTGCCTCTTTTATGGGAGGATTTAGCGGAAAACTCTATCAACAGTTTGCCATCACGATCGTTATATCGGTTACCATTTCAGGTATCGTGGCATTGACCTTGACCCCTGCATTGTGTGCTTTATTTTTAAAACATGAAGAGAGTAAACCTTTCGGATTGATCGGTAAATTTCACGAACTCTTCGACAGAGCTACACTGAAGTTTACAGAAGGGGTCAAACGTGTGATCAAGCGTTCAACCCTATTTTTATTCCTCTTTGGAGGGATGATCTTTACAGGATATCTCTTGATGTTGAGACTTCCTAGCGGACTTGTTCCAAATGAAGATCAAAGCGTGGTGATGGTGATCCAAAATATGATGCCTGGTGCCTCACTGAAACGAACAGAAGCCGTTACAGACGAAGTAGGAAACTTTCTTTTGGCAAATCCCCATGTCACGAAAGCGGCGGGATTAAGCGGGTTGGACATCTCCACATTTGCTTACAAAACAGATGCAGCGATCTCTTTTGTCCACCTCACGGACTGGAGTGAACGAAAAGCACCGGAACTCGCAGCTTCTGCACTTGCTTCTCAATTTATGGGGGCATTCTCTCAAAACAAAGAAGCATTTTTATTTGCCGTCACCCCTCCTCCTATACGAGGCATGAGTACGACCGGAGGGTTTGAGCTGTATATCCAAAACAGAACAGGTTCTGATTTTGACGTACTTAACAGTTATATCCAAGAGATTTTAGAAAAAGCCAACCATCGCCCTGAACTTCAAGGGGTCCGTACGACACTCAACACAAACGTGCCTCAATACATGCTTACGGTAGATGAAACCAAAGCCAAAGCGCTAGGGATCACTGTTTCAGATGTTTATGCGACCCTTCAAGCGGCGTATGGGCGTGCGTATGTGAATGATTTCAACTTATTTGGTCGAACCTATCATGTCAACCTGCAAGCAGATACTGAGTATCGTGGCGGGCTCAATGGATACGATAACGTCTTTGTCAAAAGTGCCCATGGAGAGCTTATCCCTGTGAGTACAGTCATCACCATGAAACGGATCGTAGGCCCAAGTGTCATCCAACGCTTTAACATGTTTGACTCGGCAAGTATTTTAGGACAAGCGAAACCAGGATACAGTTCGGGTGATGCCCTCAAAGCGATCGAAGAAGTCTCTCGCTCAGTACTCCCGCAAGGCTATACCCTCAGCTGGGGTGGAACCTCTTATCAAGAGAAAAAACTGGAAAAAAACAGCAACTTAGCTTTTGTGTATGCGATTTTATTTGTCTTTTTGATCCTTGCTGCACTCTATGAGAGCTGGAGTATCCCATTTGCTGTCATCTTGGCTGTTCCATTCGCATTTTTTGGTGCAGTATTGGGGCTTTGGATACGAGGCTTGGAAAGCGACATTTATTATCAAGTAGGGTTAATCACACTTGTCGGGCTTTCTGCTAAAAATGCGATTTTGATGGTAGAGTTTGCGATGCAAAAACTGAAACATGGCACACCACTGCTTGAAGCTACCATCGAAGGGGCAAAAATACGCTTTAGACCTATCGTAATGACCTCTTTTGCTTTTATCATGGGCGCATTGCCTCTTGCCTTTAGTATCGGAGCAGGCGCAAATAGCCGTCATATCATTGGTACCACGGTATTGGGAGGAATGATCGCTTTGACGCTTATAGGGATTTTCTTTGTTCCGCTGTTTTATTATCTCATCATGAAATTCAAAACACGTTTTTTCAAATAAAACCAAAAGCCCACTTCCCTAAAACTATTATGGTAAAATTTCGACCATTATGCGTTTAAGGGATCTTCGTGTTTCACATTCAAAACTATTCAAAACAAAATATCAAAAATGACATCCTCTCAGGAGCGTTGGTCGCCGTAGCACTCGTGCCAGAGGCGATCGCATTTTCTTTCATCGCGGGTGTTTCTCCTGTCGTAGGGCTTTATGGTGCGTTTATCATCGGTCTTGTCACTGCGCTTTTAGGCGGTAAACCCGGGATGATCTCTGGAGCGACCGGTTCTGTGGCTGTTGTTTTTGTAAGTATCGGTATCGCAGTGAATCAAATGTATCCCGACCTTGACAAGGAAGCCCTTTCTATGATGGTGCTCCATTATATTTTGATCACTTCTATTATCGCAGGATTGATCCAGATCGCTATTGGGCTCTTTAAGATGGGAAAGTTTATCCGTCTAGTACCACAACCTGCCCTCTTCGGCTTTGTCAATGGTTTAGCCATCGTCATCGCTACAGCCCAGCTCCCTTTCCTTGCACCCAAAAATATAGAGCAGTATGAGGGTTGGATCGACATCATCAAGGCAAGTTTTAGTGAAAATAACGTCATGTATCTCATCATCCTTTTTACGATGCTTACAATGCATTTTTTGCCTAAATTCAGCAAAGCTGTACCTGCTGGACTAGTAGCGATCGTTACGGTTACTTTGGCAACGTATGTGATGCATATTGATACAAAATCAGTAGGTGATCTGGCAGATCTTTCGAATGTCTCTATGCCCTCTTTTATACTCCCTTCATTTGATCTCTTAACGACGTGGGAATCTCTGATGCTTATTCTTCCTACAGCAGTGATCGTGGCATTGGTTGGGCTTATTGAGTCGCTACTTACACTTTCTGTGCTCGACGAGATGGGCGGTGAACGCGGTTCTGGGAACAAAGAGTGTGTAGCCTTGGGGATGGGAAACAGTCTCTCTGGACTCTTTGGCGGGATGGCAGGATGTGCGATGATCGGACAATCGGTCATCAACTTCACCTCTGGAGGGCTGGGGCGTCTCTCTTCTTTCACTGCGGCAGTGTTACTTATCATTTTAGTCGTAAGCTTTTCCGATATCATCGCGATCATCCCTATGGCTGTTTTAGTTGGAATCATGTTTATGGTAAGCATCGGGACGTTTGAATTTTCTTCCATTAAGCGGATCAAACATATGCCGCGTTCTGATGCATTTGTTTTGATAGTCGTAACAGCGATCACCGTAGCAGAAGACCTCGCGGTTGCAGTCATCGCAGGGATCATCATCTCTGCATTGGTCTTTGCATGGGAGCATGCAAAGATTTCTGCACGCACCCTCATCGATCACGGAGGGAAAAAGATTTACGAACTCGATGGTCCTTTATTTTTTGCTTCTGTAACTTCATTTAATGAACAGTTTGATGCAGTAAATGATCCCGATGAAGTGATCATCGACTTTAAAAAGGCACGCGTAATGGACTCTTCAGGTGCCGAAGCAATCGATGGATTGACTGAAAAATACAAGCAAGAGGGTAAAAAACTCACCCTTAGACACCTTTCGAAAGACTGTAAACGAATGCTCAAAATCGCCGGTCCATTTTGTTCGTACGAAGAAGATGATCCTACCTATAAAGTCGCTTCCAACATTTAATCATCAATTTTATGTTATGATAGTTCCATTAAAGGAGCTGTCATGTTTTCTGTCAAGTTATCACTACTATGCGCTTTGACTACCCTCTTATCCTATGCGGGTCCTAAAGGGTTTGAATATGATGGTGTTGTCGTTACAAACATCAATGCGAAAGGGAAAACGCAACAATTCACTGTCAAACGTCATATCCCTGAAGTGTGTCAAAAACTTCCGATCAACAATGAGTTAGTTTGGACAGGAAATTATGCGCACAAAGAAGTGCCTCAAGCATGCAAATCAACTTATGTACACACAACAGGCAAATTACTCCCAATGTTTTTACACGAAGATATCAGTACCTATGGAGAATTAGAAGTATTGGCTTTTTTAAAAGAGATGCAAACCAACAAGAAGCTGCTGCTTATAGATGGACGCGAAGAGGAGTGGTTTGAGTACCGTACCATTCCTGGATCGATCAATATCCCTTTTTCCCATTTTAAATATCCTGATCTTTATGAGCTTGACTTTGAGCATGACCTGGAGTATTTAGGCATCAAAATAAATAAAGACGAAACCTTTGACTTTACCCATGCCAAAACCATAACGATCTTTTGCAATGGTCCATGGTGCAGTCAGTCGGTCTGGATGATAGAGTCACTCCTAGAAATAGGATATCCGCCTGAAAAGATGAACTGGTATCGCGGCGGGATGCAGGATTGGCTTTCCGCCGGGATGACATCCACAAGAGAAAACTAATTACTTTTGCAATTCTTCTCTTCCTAATTTATCTACCATCTTGATACTCTCCAACGCATTGGAAAGTATTTTTTTGGTAGAAGTAAGTGGTTTCATCCTAAGATTGGTTTGTTTCTTGTCCAAGCTTTCATCCATCAAAACCTCCATCACCTCTTTTTCAAGCTCTTTGGTAATTTCGTTGAGTTTTTCTTCGATAAACTGAATATTCATATTTTTTACTATGTTCCTATTTTGCTTTGGGTCTAAAGACTTTGACCACTGCTTCATCGGCTTCCATATAAGCCCCCCCTATGAGATCGACACAGTAAGGCACCGCAGGGAAAACTGCGTCAAGACATTCGCGAATCGATTTTGGCTTTCCAGGAAGATTGATAATGAGCGAACCGTTGCAAATCCCTGCCGTTTGACGCGAAAGGATCGCGGTAGGTACATACTGCAAACTCACTGCCCTCATCTGCTCTCCAAATCCTGGAAGGAGTTTTTG
>JBEARN010000071.1:0-6930 GCA_041163165.1 Pseudomonadota bacterium | reverse complement strand
ATAGATTTTATTTTAAATAAAAAATTTAATAGAGTAATAGACTCTACTTTAATCGTTAAATTAAATTGGTATATTGGAAATTTTAAAAAAAGAGGAAAGGATTCAGCCTGCGATAGCAGACTGAAAAGTAAATTTACTTAAGACCCCAAGCAGTTGCGATGCCTTCTATGTCAGCATTTGTAGCGAAACCTTTCATCATTGCTTTTTTAGCACCACCATATGAACCATCTGCATAACCTTTCATAGCTGTTTCAAAATCTGCTTTAGACAATTTGTTTGGAACACGAGTCGCATCCATTGTGTTTTTTCCACCATCTGCACCGTGACATCCTGCACATTTTGCTGCTGGGTTTGCCATAACTAAAGTTGTTCCTGCCAATAACATTGCGATTGCTAATTTTTTCATTTTTATTCCTTTAATTCGATTTATTTAATTGAAAATCATACTGTATGATTAAATCTCGTGCCTATAAGCTTAATGCTTAACAACTTGGTACGTTACCAGAGTCACTCGCATACTCATAAGAGAAATCATAAATATTGTTTACATCTTTCTCTTTCAACTCTTTCGCTTTAGGGCAGATTGCTTGAATCTCCTCCATCATCTTACCACTCTCTTTGATCGCTTCCCACTCATCTTGTGTATGCTTTGCAGCAAATTTAACACCGTTAAAACCACAAGGTGCTTTGAGCTTCTTAAGGTATGTACGTTGACCACTTTTTGGATCTGCAGATACAGATGTAGTAAGCAACGCTGTACCAAGTAACGCAGCTACAGCTACTTTTGTAATGTTTTTCATGTCTATCCTTTCAATTTAGATGCATAATCATAACACGGAATTGTGAAAATATTGTGAAGTCAAAAAAGGAATCTGAGAAAAAAACGCTACTGCTTCAAGATGTAACATTCTATTTGAGTTTTCCTAAGACTTTATATCTCTCCCAATATCCTTCTAAAGCTTCATTGAGTTCTTTATCTGTTAGCTTGCTTTTCTCTTTAATGCCATACGTTTTGATGAAAAGATCCGACATTGCAGAGAGTTCTTTCATAGGGTTTTTCAAATAAAGTTTCATCACCCCTTTGACATTTTGCTCACTGCTGTAAAGTACCAAATAACGCAACATAATCTGCTGCAAAGAGACAGGAAACTCCTGATGGCAAGTTACGCAATGCCGCTCAAAACTACTTTGTCCCCATAAAAGTCCTGCCATCACCAACCATATACTGATATACTTTACCATTTCAATGTCACGCTTGTACCCTTTCCAACAGATGATTCGACCTTGATCACGATATCATACTCATCTACGATTTTTTTCACGATGCTTAATCCGACACCAAAACCACCTTCACTTTTATCAAACCTCATATAACGATCGAAGATAAATGGTATTTGCTCTTTTTCTATTCCTCTTCCTGTGTCCCATATCGTAAGGGTATGTTGACTGAGTCGTATCCCCAAAATACCGTTTCTTTTGTTATATTTGATCGCATTTGAAAGCAAGTTGTCTATGACGCGTGTCAATTTCCCTTTATCCATATATATCGTCGCAGGAGTGATCTGTAGTTCATAATCGACATGTTTAGATTGAGCCAAAACAGAAAAATACTCTAGCCTATCTTCTAAAAATGTTTTCAAGTCTATTTCTTCATTTTCATTCTCTTTTTGTGATTCGAAGGTGATGTAAGTAAGATCTTTATACAGCACAGAAAGCATCTTTGCAGCGATATGAATACGCTTGAGCTTGGTTTTATTTTTCTCTATCATGACATCGGTTTGCATCATATCTATATTCGCTAAGATAGCAGCAAGCGGCGTGTTGAGTTCATGGGTCGTATCTTTGATAAATCGATCTAGCAACACGATCGAATTTCGCATTGGTTTGACGAAAAGTTTTGCCAAATAAAATCCAAATAATAGTAGCCCTACAAAAGCAACCAAACCAAATGAAACAATATTTTTCCAAACTTCCATACTCCATGAAGCATTTTTTTTCACTTCGATAATCAAATAATAAGTCCCCAAATAATACTCATCCAAAGTCTTGACTAAATGTATATTATTTTTTAAAGTATAGATCTCTTCTGTATCAAATTGCACATTTTCATCTTCAAGCAATGAAAATATCTTTGTCTGCTCCAAATCATAAATGGCCGATTTAAAACGTGCATCATGCGGATACTCTTTGTTTTGTTCAAAATCTTCATGCAATGCTCTGAGTCTTTTGGTTTGCACATACGCGTATCGGGTTAACTCAGCACGCTGTTCAAGCAACATCAGTTTTTCTTGGTTTTGGTAATAAAAGAGAGAGAGTAGTGCTATAAGCGCTATCACCATCAAAAGATACACACTTAAAAATCGCCTGAGGGATTTTTTTTCACTTCCCAGTAGTGAATTTGTAGCCTTGTTTTTTGATACTAACAATTCTTTCCTTGCCTATGAGTTTACGTAAATTTTTAATATAAGTTCGAAGTGCCGTATCACTAGGTTCTTCTTCAAAATCCCACAATTGCGCATAGATACGCTCATGGGTGATCACCTCTTCTTGATGTTGCATGAAAAGCTTTAAAAGCATCGCCTCTTTAAGCCCCAAAGATACGCGCTGTCCATCCATTATAAGCTCGCCGTTTTTCATCTCATAGCCGATATGGTTATCTATCTCTATGACATTTTTATGCTGATGGTAAAAGGTTCGTGCCAGAAGTGTATCGATACGAATTTGAAGCTCTTTGAGATCAAAAGGTTTACGGATATAATCATCGCATCCGCTCTTAAACCCTTTTTCAAGATCTTCGACACCATTTAAGGAAGTGATAAAAATCGCAGGAGAAACCATCTCTGCCTTCCGTGCATTTTCTAAAAGTTCAAATCCGTTGATCCCTGGAGTATTGACATCTAACAGAAGAAGATCATACCGATTTTCATACAGTTTCTCTTCTGCTTCATCGCCATCATAAACACTATCGACAACATATCCTTTGTCTTGTAAAAATTCTGTGATGGTGTCATTGAGATTGGCATCATCTTCTAGCAGGAGTATGGTTGACATTTACAGATACTGCTTTACCCAATTTTGCAATCTTCCGACGCTTAAAGCGCCACTTAATCGATCAACCTCTTTACCATTTTTAAATACGATCAGTGTGGGGATGCTTTGTATACCATACTGCGCCCCTAAGACCTGTTGTTCTTCAGTATTGACCTTTAGGAACTGTGCCTGCAAAGGCATCGACAAAGCTGCTTCTTCAAATGCAGGCGCCATTTGACGGCACGGCCCACACCAAGGTGCCCAAAAGTCTACAACAACGGGTATATCCGAATTGGCTAAAAAAGTACCCATTTGGTTTCCATCTACCGAAACAGGTTTACTTTTCAACAAAGAGTTTTTACAATGACCACAATTTGCTTTGGCATATGACTCTTTTTTGGGGATGCGATTCACTTTGAAACAATGGGGACAAACAACATTCACATTCATTCAAAATTCCTTCATGGTATGTTTTAATTTTTTGCTATTATAACAAATAAAATAAACAGAGTTTAAATCATTCAAGGAAGAAAATATGGCAAAAAGAGAATTGATAGTCGGTGGTGGTTGTTTTTGGTGTACAGAGGCTGTTTTTGAACTTCTTAACGGAGTGAGTGACGTAGAAAGCGGGTATGCCAATGGTCAAACCAAAAATCCAAGTTACAGAGACGTATGCTCTGGAGAGACAGGCTATGCAGAGGTAGTCAAAATCACTTATGATGATGCGATCATCACCGTCGATACGCTGCTCGATGTTTTCTTCGCAACGCACAATCCCACAACACTCAATTACCAAGGCGCAGACCACGGCACGCAATACCGCTCTACCATTCTCTACAGCAATGAAGAGACGAAAGAGGCAGCCGAAGCAGCCATGGAAGCTGCGCAAAGAGACTGGGATGCGCCTATCGTCACGACCATCGAACCTTTAAAGTCCTACTACCCTGCGGAGGGATATCACCAAGACTACTACAGACAAAACCCTATGCAAGGCTACTGCATGGCTGTCATACCGCCCAAACTGCAAAAACTCAAATCGAAGTTTGGCAAAGAGATCAAATAATAAGACAACGAAATGACAATCAAATCGCATATACAGTGTGTGTTATGGATGGGTATTTTTCTTACCGGATGTACCAACACACAATCAAACCTCAACAGCACGCTGTGGATCCAAACATCCTCTGAGTATAAAGCACATGCTATCGAAACCTATAATAGTGCTAAAAAGTCTCTGCAACAAGCGCTAAAAGATAAAAAATGGACAGCGACACTCGAACAACAAAATAAATCCTATGCCTCACTTCCTCCTGCGATCATCGTAGATATTGACGAAACGGTACTGGATAACTCGCCCTATGCGGCACAACTTTTAAAAGACGGTACATCATACACCTATAGCACTTGGGACGAATGGGTCATGCTTAAATCAGCTAAATCTGTACCAGGATCGGTCGATTTCATCAATCATGCAAAAAATCTGGGCATAGAAATCATCTACATCACCAATCGAAACTGTCAGCCTAGACCTAATGACAACGCCATCTGTCCTCAAAAAAGAGATACCATAGCAAATCTGCTTCAGATTGGCATCAAGGATATTCAAGAGACTAATGTTTTATTGCAGGATGAAAAACCAAAATGGACATCGGA
This sequence comes from Pseudomonadota bacterium, assembly GCA_041163165.1. Lineage (GTDB taxonomy): Bacteria > Campylobacterota > Campylobacteria > Campylobacterales > Sulfurovaceae > Sulfurovum. The sequence goes on along the minus strand of JBEARN010000071.1, from coordinate 2,247 downwards.
GAAGAAATCAAGAAGAGAAGCGATTGCTCTAAAGTATCGTATACTAATGCTATTTGGTAATGACCTTGGAGATTTTCTTCCTTATGTAAGAACGCATATCACACCAGAAAAAAGGGATGCGCTCGTCCAAACATACGCAACATATTGGGGAGAAAAATGGTTTATGCTGAGTGCCCCTACGTATGGATCTTGGATGGATATCTTGAAAGATCCAAAGTCAAACTACTTGAAGGGATACCGAAAATCTAACTAAATATATTTTGAAGACTATTTGTTTGATAAAGGGGTATCGCTACGTTTTTTTACTTTTTGTTCCTGCTCTTCACTGACATTTAGCGTAGAAAATGCTACTTGCCCAGCGATGATGCACCCTTTGCATCCTGGTTCACATTTGTGATGAAGCTTCAGGCACCACTCTTTTTCTTCGCCGTTGGTCCCCATAAACTGGCATCCCCATCCACTGCTCATACTACACTCCTAGTAACGGATCTCAAACCCATCGGTGGTAAACACTACGTCATCGATGATCTCGTGTTTGATCTCTTCTACTTTGCTCAAAGGTGAACCCTCTTGCATGATCTGCATAAACATATCAAAATCCTCATCAAATACTTCAGCAACTACCTCTACGCTTCCATCAGGAAGATTTTGGATATACCCTTTAAACTGCTTTTGCATCATCGCTTGCGAGACAGATTTTCTATAGTAAACCCCCTGCACTTTTCCAAAAATGAGAAATCTATACCACTCCATACTCATCCTTAAGTCCTTGCAAAAACTCAATAATGCGTTGTTGAAAAAGCCTATCTTCTTCACTCTCCATACACTCGTGTAGCTGTATGATAAACGGCATCTCTATCTTCTCTGTAAAACGAGGAACTTCTTTGGTTTCTCTTGCAACCAATTGGATCAGATGCTCAAAATCAAGCCCATTGTTGGTGATGATCTTTGTATGGTATTCCTTCACTGTATCAATGAGAAGCTCTGCGCGTTCAGAATCCTCTGCATATATCTCATAAGCGATCTCTTTGAGTTTCTGCTTCTCGCACTCACAAATCTCTCCATTCGCAGACACCATCAATGTTAAAATTTTGGCTCTGTATTCCAAGGAACTATGATGATACACCAACAGTTCTCTAAACATTTTAAGGAGTTGACGCTTAATGATCTTAAACAATAGATGATCCTTTTTATTGAAAATAATTAACAGTATTTTAACAAAAAAATACTATGATTGTTGAGAAAATATAAATGGAGACTTATGGGGCATATTGATCTTATCATCATCTTAACTACGGCTTTTTTAGGGAGCGTGGGGCATTGTATCGGTATGTGTGGCGGAATCGTTGTCGCTTATTCTTCATCTAAAATCGATCCAACATCCAATTATCTAAAACAAACACTCTCTCACCTTTCCTATAATGTAGGTCGCGTCACTACCTATGCCATTTTAGGCGCTTTCTTCGGATATATGGGCAAAGTGATCGCCTTTACTCCTGAAACCAAAGGCGTTCTTTTTGCTCTGACAGGGATACTGATGATATTAGCAGGGCTTTCACTTTTAGGCAATCTTAAATTCCTTAACTCTGCAGAATGGTCCATCTCCAAGTATGAGTGGTACCAAAAAAGTTTTCGACATTTGATGTCAAATAGTTCTTATGCTAGCTTCTATCTTTTAGGATTGCTCAATGGCATCATCCCTTGCGGATTGGTTTACTCTTTTGCCATCATTGCTGCAAGTACTGCGGATCCGCTTTCGGGGGCTTTAGTGATGGCGACTTTCGGACTTGCGACCATCCCTGCTCTTTTTTTCTTAGGTTTTCTTACCAAACTTCTGCAAAAAGGATCTTTGCGCAATACGATGATGACACTTGCTTCATTGCTTGTCATACTCTATGGGGGTATCACACTTTACAAAGGATACAACTTCATTATCCATCCCGATGAGATGAAAGCACGCATGGATAAAATGCATCAAGAAGGTTTAGAAGATGGGATAACAGGACAGTTCAACGGTATGAAATGCGCTCCTGGAAAATGTGGCTAATCTCCTAAGTTTTTCGCTATACTTTCGAGATGAACGAAACTAAAATTTATGCTTATAACCACGCTCCTCTCTCTTTCAATTTTCAACAAACTATTGATCGTTTTTTTGTAGAAGAGATACCACTTTTCTCTTCTAAAGGCTCTGGTAATTATCTGATCCTTAAGATCAAAAAAACCGATATGAGTACATGGAAACTCATC
>JBEARN010000070.1:0-7022 GCA_041163165.1 Pseudomonadota bacterium | reverse complement strand
AGCGATTGGCGGAAGTTTGATAGAAGATGCATTGATAGGTAGATTTTCGATTTATAAAAATAGTAGTGATGGATATATGGAAAATTGGACTCCTACTAATGGCCTCAGAGAAGATACCAATGGTATCGATGAATTGACGGGAAAAGCACATTTACGCTATTTTGCCAATGAAGATCATACGATCGATTTTAACTATATCTTTACAGATGTAGATAATGGTTATGATGCATTTACATTAGATAATACCAGAGTTTCACATGCTGACGAGCCAGGTCGTGATACACAGAAAACCAATGCGTTTGCACTAAAATCCACCTATGATATGAGTGGGAGCAGATTGATCTCAACAGCAAGCTACTCTGCATCTGATATGACATACAGTTATGATGAAGACTGGAGTTATGCGGGAGAGTTTAGTGATGATCTTTGGCCTTACAGCTCATTTGATGAGTATAATAGAGAGAGGCAACAGCTCGATATTGACGTGCGTTTGATCTCTAAAGAGAACAACAGGCTCTTTAATGGATCAACGGATTGGACTGTAGGTGCTTATTTTAAAGATACGCAAGAGGATTTACTTCGAAACTATACCTATTTGGAAGGACCATTTCAAAGTAGTTTCGATACACAAAGTAGTGCTCTTTATGGACAATTAGATACCCATATGAGTGACAAAATGACACTCATTGCTGGTTTAAGAGTTGAAAATTGGGATGCTACATATGGGGATTCTGATAGTTTGATGATCGATACAGATGAAGTGTTATTGGGTGCTAAAGCCGGATTGAAATATCAGTTAAATTCGAATTTATTGTTGTATACCACACTCTCTCGTGGATATAAACCTGGAGGTGTGAATGCTGATAACACCTTAAATGATCAAGCTCGTGAATTTAAGACAGAAACACTTTGGAATTTGGATGCAGGATTTAACGGAAATTCTGCAGATAATCGAGTGCAAACACGTACAAACTTTTTTATAGGAAAGCGCAGAGATCAGCAAGTGAAAAGTTCTATCGTGACCGTGAGAGAAGATGAAAGTACAGATTTTACAGATTATCTAGCCAATGCAGCGAGAGCAACTTATTATGGGTTAGAAACACAAATAGATTTTTATATGACTGACAATGTGCTTCTATATGGAAGTTTAGGTGTGCTGAAAGCTGAATTTGACACTTATGAAGATCCAAATCCAAGTGCGATAGATGTGAATGGAAGGGCACCGGCACATGCACCTGAGTATCAATATGTGATAGGGTGGCACTATAATCTCTTTGGAGGTTTCGGGTTCAAAGCAGAAGTAGAGGGTAGAGATGCATTCTACTTTTCGAACAGACACAATGCTAAATCATCCGCATATAATTTGTTCAATGCTGCTATCGAGTATATGAATGATGACATTACAGTGACTCTCTGGGGAAGAAATTTAACTGATACTGATTATGATGTAAGAGGGTTCGGTAGTTTTGGTAATAACCCTAGTAATGGCTATATTGTTGAGACATATACACAAAAAGGGACGCCTAGAACAGTTGGCGTAACCATGAACTATAACTTCTAAGGAGACATCATGGAAATTTCAGTAGATATTAGTCTATACCCCCTTCAAGGGGAGTATCTAGAGCCGATACAGCAGTTCATTCAGATCCTTAAAAGTACAGAAGGCATCGATGTCGTGTGCAACGAGCTTAGCACCCAAATCCATGGTGACTATGGTGTCATCATGGATCTTTTGAAAAAAGAGATCTATGAGGTGTTTGAGCAGATACCACACTCTGTATTTGCCATCAAATTGATAGGCAACAATCGCAAAGGGATATTGTAATGATATTACTGCAAGAAGCATTGGCAGGGTTTAGGACGATGCCACTTTTGGAGTGGCTCGCGGTGCTTTTTGGTGTGGCTTATGTCGTACTTGCAGCCAAAGAGTCTCTTTGGGCATGGTTTTTTGCTTTTTGGGGCACACTCATCTACACGATACTTTTTTTGGAGGGGTCTCTTATCTCCTCTTTTTTACTGAACATTTATTATATGGTGATGGCGATTTATGGTTTTGTGTTATGGGGTAAAAAAAGTAGTAAAGATGAGGTGCGCATCCATCGCATAGGGGGTCAAAAAGCCTTGATGCTCTTTATAAGTTTTGGGTTGTTGAGTCTTGTTGTGGGGTATTTATTTGGACGTTATTTTGCTGCGAATGAACCTTATTTGGATGCTTTTGTATTTACCCTTTCACTTGTCGCAACCTATATGATGGCACAAAAAATGTTGGAAAATTGGCTTTTTTGGATCGTGATAGACAGTGCGGGGATCGTGCTGTATTATAAGAGCGGGTATTATCCGACAGTGGTTTTGTTTAGTTTGTATGTAGGGCTTGGGATATATGGATATTTTGAGTGGAGAAGGCTTGAGCAAGTACGATGAAGCAAATACTAAAAAATCATCCTTTTTTTGAAGACAAAAAAATACTTAGCATGAAACGTTTCAAAGAGCAAGGGTTTAATAACATACATTCTAAAGTTAAAACAACAGATAAAAACTTTATGTTAAGAGAATTTAAACTGCAAGGTGTCGATCGTGAACTTGAATTTAAAGTCCAACAAATGGCACATCAGCTTGGATTAGCACCCAAATCGTATTTTTTAGATATGGAACATCACATCATGTTAAGTAGCTATGTGAAAGGGAAGCATCTCTTTAGATTAAAGAAAAAGGAGTTAAAAACTCTAGCAAAAACTTTGGCGAAGTTACATACACTTGACATCAAATTCCCCCCTTATGATCTTAAGGGTGCGATCAAAGTAAAAACAAAAAAAGTCAAACAAGCTTTCAAAAACCTTGCGAAAGAACCAAAGGAGTTTGTTCTTTGTCATCATGATCTTAATCCGAAAAATATACTTTTTACAAAAAAAGGTATTCAGTTTATCGATTGGGAATTTGCTTGTATCAATGATAGGTATTTTGATATCGCCAGTATCTGTGTGGAGTATAAACTGGATAAAAAAGCACAACGAATGTTTTTACAATATTATTTGGGAAAGCAAAAGCCTAATCATCAAAAACTAAAAGCCTATAAAGTGATTTATAAAGCGTTATGTCAAGAGTGGTTTGCGAATCATTAAAATATTTTAGTTAATTTAAGATTATATTAAACATAATTTGATATTATTCTAATGCATTTTTTGAAATCATTTTAAATGCACTCCTTTTATAAAGGCGGACCGTTTTTCGGTCTGCTTTTATACATACTTCTTTAAACTTCTAAATATACATAAATTTCATAAGGTGAATAGGAAAGCGCGAGATTAGTATTGGTTTTGAACTTCTTTTTCTTTTAAAGCAAATTCAACGAGTTGATAGACAATACTTTTTTTCAATGCATTTAGATCATCGGTATCTTTATAGGTGAGAGAATAGTTTTCAATTTCGTAATTGAATTTATTCAGATAGTCAATAATCTCATTTTTTGTTGTTAAACTTGAAAAATGATATGCATAATCCTTATAGACACATGTGAAAATGCAATCTTGACAAAGATGATCAATATAACTAAGTTCTTTTTCCATACAAGATTTTACAGCTTAAATGTTTAAAACTTACAAAAATATGACAAAAATATGACAAAAAAATTACATCTTTTTAGTATCATTTCTCCAGTTTGTATAAAGGCTAGTAATGTGATCAATATTATTACCTGTGTGTACTCCTTTTTATTTACAGTTTTGAGATACTAGTCTTTATCAAACGATCTTCATTTTTCTTCTTTTTGATCTATCCTTACTTGTTTTTTTGTCTATTTGATACTATGATTTTACAAAAAGGAAAATTCATGGCAAATCCTCTTGAAACCAATGGTATGTTTAGCTGGTTTGAATTGATGTCTGCTGATATTGAAAAGGCAAAAAAATTTTATGGTGAAGTGATAGGGTGGGATTTTGTCCAAGACAGCAATAACCCTGATTTTACTTTGATCAAAACAAAAGGGGTTGACCATCCGGTTGCCGGAATTTTTAAAAGAGACAATGCGATTTCAAATACCCCTGAAAACATTCCGCCACATTGGGGATGCTATATCACTGTAGAAGATATACAAACAGCAGTTGAAAAAGTTAAAAGTCTTGGAGGTCATATCATTGTTCCGATCACAGCCATCCCAAAAGTTGGAAAGTTTAGTGTGATACAAGATTTGGAAGGGGCAGTAGTCTCTTTGATGGAGTACCATTTAGAAGTGTGACAAGATGGCTGTTTCATATTGACAAGCTCATCGTGTGAGATGTATAATTGCATACAAGTTAAATTTTATCATTTACCTTCAAATATATACGGTTAAAAAAGGAATTTTATGTTAAAAATCATGTCATGGTTGGTCGCAGTGGTTATTGCTCTCCAATTTATCCCTTTTGGGAAAAACCACACAAATCCACCAGTACTGGCTGAACCAAATTGGGATTCTGAAACAACAAAACAGTTGTTCAATAGAGCATGTGCAGATTGTCATGCTAACACTACGAAGTATCCATGGTATAGCAATGTCGCACCTATCTCATGGCTCATTGCCAATCATATCGAAGAGGGGCGTGAGCACTTCAATGTATCTGCATGGGGCGTTCAAAAAAAGAATAAAGGGGATGAAGCAGCAGAAGAAGTCGAAGAGGGTAAAATGCCTATATTTGGCTATGACTGGACACATCCCGAAGCACGTTTAACTTTAGATGAGAAAAAACAGCTCATTCAGGGGTTAAAAGCAACATTTGGTGAAGAGGAAGAAGAGGACGAATAAGTTCTCATCTTCATCCGGATTATTTTTTACTCTACTGTTACAGACTTCGCAAGGTTGCGAGGCATGTCGACGTCATTGCCCAATCTTACCGATATTTCCAACGCTAAAAGTTGTGTCACGACCATCATTTCGAAAAATTCCAACATCGGATGCGCATCGTAAGTAGTTTGTATGAAATCATCTGCCAAATCAAATGCGATGGGGGAGATGGCGCAGATGGTGGCATCTCTTGCGCTGAGTTCTTCTACATTGGATTTGATCTTTTCATAATGCATCGTTTTAGGCATGAGAGCGATGGTGAAAAGTTCACTATCTGCCAAAGCGATAGGACCATGTTTCATTTCTCCCGCAGGATACCCTTCTGCATGAAGATAACTGATCTCTTTGAGTTTTAAAGCCCCTTCAAGTGCTAGAGGATAAAAAATATCTCTGCCGATAAAGAAAAACCCATGCCCATGGAGGTATCGTTTAGAGAGTCTATGGAGTTTTGCGTGCAACGTATCTGTGACAATGAGTGCTTTTGGGGTATGCAGCATCGCATCGATCTCCGTTTTCAGCACCTCTTTTGAAAGCGTGTTTTTCTCTTGCCCTGCATAGAGTGCAAGCATCCAAAGCACCATGGTTTGTGTGGCAAAAGCTTTGGTGCTGGCGACCCCTTTTTCGATCCCAGCTCTGGTTAAGATAGCTGCATCACTTTCACGTACGATGGAAGAGTTATCTACGTTGCAGACACTCAAACTTTTCAGTCCAGCACGTTTTGCCATCTTGAGTGCCTCGAGGGTATCTGCGGTTTCACCACTTTGGGAGATAGTGACAAAGAGTGTATCTTTTGTGAGCAAAGGTTCCTTATATCTAAACTCTGAAGCGATCTCTACGTCACATTTAATCTTGGCAATACGTTCGAAAAGGTAAGCAGCCGCAAGGGCAGAATGGTAGCTCGTACCGCAGGCGCATATTTTGATCGCATGGATACCATCAAAAAAGTTTTGACCCAATTCATCAAACAGAATCTTTTCAGCCAAAACACGCCCCATCATGGTTTCGCTCATGACACGACTTTGTTCATAGATTTCTTTTTCCATGAAAAAGCGATAGCCATCTTTTTGCGCCAGTATTTTGTCTGCACTCAGTTTTTGTGTGGTAAATGAACGGCTTCCTTCTTCATTGAAAAGGTGCACTTTTCCATTTTGGACATAGCCATACTCGCCATCAGCGAGATAATACACTTCACTTGCTTTTCCTATGACAGGGGTATCAGAAGAGGCAAAATAGATCTCTTGATTGTCAAATCCTATAAGCATAGGAGAGCCATTTTTCGCAAAGAAGATGGTATCTGGTGCTGCTTCGGTGATGAGAAGTGTTGCGTAAGCCCCTTCTAGTCTTTGAATGGTTTGTTCAAATGAGTGAAACGCTTCATTGGAAGTATTGTAGTATTTTTCAAAAAGATGGACGATGGTTTCAGTGTCTGTTTGGCTTAAAAACGTTACGCCATCACCTTGAAGTTCATCTTTAAGTATTTGGTAATTTTCGATGATGCCATTATGCACGACATAGGAGTAATCACCCAAATGAGGGTGAGCATTGAGCTCTGTAGGCTTGCCATGCGTTGCCCATCTGGTATGTCCTATAGAGATCCCAAATCCTTCACTGTGATAGGCTTTGGTTTTTTCTCTCAAGTTATCGAGTTTGCCTATGGCTTTATAGTTATGAAGTGTATTCCCTTCGATGATCGCTATTCCTGCTGAGTCATACCCTCGATACTCTAACTCTTGCAATCCTTCCAATAAAAGTTCTTTTTTCTCTTTTACCCCAATATACCCTACAATTCCACACATATTTATTTCATCCCTGTTAATTTATCGATTATCATTTCAACATTATGGCAAAAGTTTCCATTCTTTTCAATAAGAAAAAGATCCTTCACCCGACTTTTGATCGTATGGATCTTCGCTGTTGCGATATCAATCCCCAGCGAATCAAAAAGGTTGATCAAGTAAGCCAACAGCCCTTTTTGATCTTTGCAATTGAGATGCATGACGGCAAAATGTTTCGAGTGATCACAATCGATTTGTATCTCATCTTTGACAATGATAGGCGGGGTAAGGGTACTTTTTTTTGTTTCATCAAAAGAGTCATGAAGTATCATTTTGATCCGTCCTATTTCTTCGGGTTCTACCGTCGTATGAAAATCTATTTTAAAATATTTCAGGTCATCAAAGAGTTTGCAGATATCCATATGCACAAC
>JBEARN010000069.1:0-7072 GCA_041163165.1 Pseudomonadota bacterium | reverse complement strand
GCACGCTTTTGAGGGGAAGTAGCCGTTTTGTTCACAAAATATCCTTAGGTTTTATAGTCATAAAGTATAACATAATGGTTTTGAAGTTTATAACGATTTCTTTTTTCTCAGACGATAAAGATCCATGCCTAGAGCAGTCAAACTATAGATAATATATCCTAGTAATACGCTTAAAAAAACATGGCTCACTTCAGCTAAAAAAGGGAAAAAATGTATGATCCGGTACACAATACCGAGAACCACAGTGTACTTGATCCCATTGTGTAAATCTTGATACATCTGTTCTATAAAAATCTCATCATAACGCTGGCTGGATAAAACCTTCATTTTGTGCCTATCGAGCCACACAAATATTTTTTTCACAACATAACGCATCACCACAATAAGAAGCGCGATACGCATCAGCGTCAAAATCAAATGAAGCCAAAAACCTTCAGGTATCATACCCCACCAAAGGATCACCGTAGATTTTAAACTCGCTCCGCTATAGAGCACACTTATCCCAAACCATGTCATGCCGATAAGCCCAACAAACAACAACACCTTTAAGAGCCGAAAAATATACTCTTTCACACGTTCTATTTTCTCTTTTTTTTCTGCGGAAAGTGATGTATTTTTAACCAATCCAAAAGCAAAAATATAATGAAGTTTTAAAATCCCATATAGTGCAAATACCCCTAAAAGAAGCAAGAGAAAAACGATGATTTCTTGATAAAAATGTGGTAGAACCATGAAGCATAAACCTATATCGTTAAATGAAAAAAGAGTCTAGCACAACAAGGTTAATGACATGGAGCAATTCCATGCCATTAAAAAATTATAACGCTTTGGTTGCTAATGTAGCAATTCGTTGGGCAAATGCTCCCTTATCTTTAGGTTCGAGCCCTTCAGAGAGTTTTGCCGCGTCTAAAAGTATCCAAGCAAGATCGGCAAATAAAGATTCATCTTTCACATCACCAAGTCTTTTGATCATCTCATGATCTGGATTGATCTCTAAAATCAATGGGATTTCAGGCATCTCTTGTCCCATTTGCGCAAACATCGCTGCCATTCCGGCCATCGGATCAGAACTGTCTTTAAGCACACAAGATGGGCTGGAGGTCAATCTTGTTGAAGTTTTCACCTCTTTGACCTCTTCTCCTAGTACTGATTTGATCTTATCTGTTAAGGATTGATATTCTTTAGAAATCTCTTCTTTTTCTTCTTGTGTTTTAGAATCTGGCGCATCGATCGTCGTGATATCTTTCAGTGTCCACTCTTGGTAGGTTCCTATCATCGGAGTGACGATGCTGTCGACTTCTTTATCATCCATGATCAAAACTTCGATATTGGCTTTTTTATAGGCTTCAAGAAGCGGGGAGTTTCTAAGTACTTTTTCATTTTCCCCTATGATATAGTAAATCTCTTTTTTCTCACTGTCCGCACGACTGATATACTCTTCCAAAGAGACCAGCCCCTCTTGGGTAGAACTTTTGTATTTAACAATATCCAACAACAAATCTTTGTTCACATAATCGGTAAAAATACCCTCTTTGATCACTCTGTTATACTGCTCTATAAAAGTTTGGGCTTCATCCCCACTCAGTTTCTTGATAGCCTGCAATATCTTTTTCGTAGAACTTTGCTTGATATTTGCCAAGATTTTGTTCTCTTGCAACAACTCACGTGATACATTTAACGGTAAATCTTCAGAATCGATGATCCCTTTGACAAAACGAAGGTATGGCGGCAAAAGTTCTTTGTTGTCATCCGTAATGAAAACACGTTTGACATAAAGCTTCACCCCAGCTTCATAGTCGGCTCTATACATATCCATCGGTGCTTTTTTAGGAATATAAAAAAGTGTCGTAAACTCATTTGATCCTTCTGCTTTATTATGAATGTGAAGCAATGGCTCAGCATCACCATGCGATAAAGATTTGTAAAACTCTACATAATCTTCCTCCTTCAGTTCAGATTTCGGGAGTGTCCAAAGTGCCGTTGCCGCATTGATCTGTTCTGATTTATTTACCATCTTTGTAACAGCATCATTCCCCTCGCCTTCTTTTTCTTCTGCAAAATAGTTTAACATGATCGGATACGCAATATGGTTTGAATATTTCTTCACCACCTCTTGCACTCTCCATTTATCCAAAAACTCTTTTTCCTCTTCTTTGAGCTTGATGTAGATGACGGTTCCATGCTCCTCTTTTGTCACAGGTTTGACTTCATATTCACCTGTCCCATCGGTACTAAACATATAGGCTTGTTCTTCACCTGCTTTTTTAGAGATAACATCCACCTTCTCTGCCACCATAAACACCGAGTAAAATCCTACCCCAAACTGACCGATCAGATTAGAATCTTTTTTGGCATCTCCTGTAAGGTTTTCCATGAATGCTTTGGTGCCAGATTTGGCAATCGTTCCTAAATGATCCATCAAATCAGCTTCATTCATCCCTATCCCGTTATCACCGATCGTGAGTGAATTGTCTTCTTTATCAAGCTTGATAGAAACTTTTCCATTCCAACTTTCGGATTTGAATTTTTCCTCGGTCAAAGAGAGGTAATTAAACTTATCGATCGCATCACTTGCGTTAGAAACAAGTTCACGTATAAAAATCTCTTTGTTTGAATAAAGTGAGTGGGTCATAAGTTTAAGTAGTTGTCCAATTTCTGTTTGAAACTGATGTTTTGCCATAAATTAGCTCCTTATCAATATGTATTTATTTTGAGGGATTATAGTATATTTTTTTAAATATTACAAGTTTTTAGAAAGAAAGTTTAGTCACTTATACTAAACCTTTGAGAAATTAAGTTATTTTAATCTAGCCTGCGTGACTTCGTCTGGCTCTATCTCGCAACTGTTGGTATCTTGTCCGCAGTGACGACAGGTTGTTCGAATGGTAAAAATATACCAACCATTTTGATCTTTCAGTAATGATTGACCACATTTTGGACACTTAATTCGGCTCCAAATCACCGCGAAAACCATCACAGGAATCGCATAAAAAAGTCTCTCCGCAAAAATAGACAGTATGATTAAACTCCCCACGAACATAGAAAGCAAAAGATACTGTGCGTAAGCTGAGAAACATTTCATGATTTATTCCCACTCAATCGTAGCAGGGGGTTTGGAAGAAATATCATAAACGACTCTGTTAATCCCATCGATTTCATTAATGATCCTTCGGCTCATCCCTTCAAGGACGTCATGGGGTACATGGGCAAAAGTCGCTGTCATACCGTCAACAGACTCTACCATACGAATACAGACTGTATTGTCATACGTACGGTTGTCTCCCATAACACCCACTGATCTGACATTAAGCAACACCGTAAATGCTTGCCATACTCTGTCATAATACCCTGTCGCTTTAAGCTCCTCTTGCATGATAGCATCTGACTCACGAAGCAGTCTCAGTGCCTCTTCGTTCACATCTCCCATCACACGGATCGCCAACCCAGGACCAGGGAATGGATGTCTTCCGATCATATGGCTTGGAAGCCCAAGTTCTAATCCGAGCTTTCTCACTTCATCTTTAAATATCTCTCTGAGTGGTTCTACCAGTTCAAATGTCATCCAATCAGGCAATCCACCGACATTATGATGTGATTTGATCGTCTTAGAAGGTCCTTTGACTGAAACTGACTCGATGACATCAGTATAGAGTGTCCCTTGAGCAAGAAAACTCACGTCAGTATGTTTTTTCGCTTCTTTATCAAATACTTCGATAAATTTTTCACCGATAGCCTTACGCTTTGTTTCCGGATCAGTCACACCTGCCAATGCTTCCATAAATTCTCTCTTCGCATCAATCGTAATGAGAGGAATATCGAGAAGCTTAAACATATCTTGCACTTGTTCTGCTTCATTTTTACGAAGCAACCCTTGATCGACAAACACACAAATCAACTGCTCTTTCGGGAGTGCTTCGTGCAACATGGCTGCAACGACGGAAGAGTCTACACCACCACTTACACCACAAAGCACTTTTCTAGCCCCTACTTGCTTACGGATCTCGGCGATTTTCTCTTTGGCGAAACTTCCCATGTTCCATGTGCTGTCACAACCGCAGATATTTTTTGCGAAGTTCTTGAGCATCGCTGTACCCTCTACAGAATGGTGTACCTCTGGATGAAATTGAAATGCATAGATATTTTGACTCTCGTTTGCGATCGCAGCATAAGGGGAATTTTCACTTGTTCCGATAACTTTAAACCCTTCTGGTATACGTTCGGCTCTATCTCCATGACTCATCCAAACCGTAGAATCATTCGAAATCCCTTTAAATATAGTCGAATCATTCTCGATGTGCAATTTTGCTTTTCCATACTCATGATGGTCTGCCGCAACCACGCTTCCACCAAAATGCTGTGTAATCAACTGCATTCCATAACAGATACCTAAAATAGGCAATCCAAGATTCCAAATACCATCATCTGGCTTGTACGCATCTTCTGCATACACAGAAGCAGGTCCTCCTGAGAGAATGATCCCTTGAGGTTGACGTGCTTTAATATCTTCAATGTTCTCACGATACGGGACTACTTCAGTGTAAACACCACTCTCTCTAAGTTTTCTAGCGATAAGCTGCGTATATTGCGACCCAAAGTCTAAAACCAAAATAGGCACTTGTTTCATCATCTTATTTATCCTTAATATATAATAAATTTTTTACCCAAAAAGCTATAAATGCTTTTGAGAATATCGTAGTGGATTCTTTTAAAATTTAAAAGCATCCATCTTATACATGAAATAAGATCAATAAAAACCTAACATTTCGAACTGAACAAACCAAATGATTAAAGAGATCAGATAGCCTACTAATACAGTCCATGCATATTTCATATGCGCACCGAAAGTATAAATACCGTGCAATTTACCCATCACCCCTACACCGGCTGCACTACCAAAAGAGATCAATGAACCACCGATACCCGCTGTCATCGTGACAAGCATCCATTGTGCTTGTGCATCTGCACCCATATTTGGATCTGCTTTCAATACTGCCGACATCACCGGAACGTTATCTACGATCGCTGAAAGGAACCCTACCCCGATATTGACTGCTGTAGCCCCAAACTGTGAGTAGAGTGCTGTAAAATACTCTAAAAAACCTAAAAAATGTAGTCCACCGACTGCAGCAAGAATACCGAAGAAAAAAAGCAATGTATCGTTTTCAATTTTAGAAATCCATGAGAAAACGTTGACAGAAACCGGTGCTGCTTTTTTGTTAAGATAATAAACATAAAGTTTTAGAATCGCTAAACCGAACATCATACCCCACATCGCAGGAAGGTGAAGAAGCTGATGTGAAAGAACCGCCATCACGATGGTCAATGCAAACAAACCAATAATAGGTTTTCCTCCTTCAAGCACTTCAACTTTTTCTTCATCACTATGAAATGGAGGAATACTCTCAGGTACCACTCTGCTTAAAAGAAATGCCGTGATGTACCATCCCGTGATCGCTGAAGGGAAGAGATATAAAAACTCTCCAAAGCTTCCTTTTTCTGCGATCCACACCATCAATGTCGTGATATCCCCAAATGGACTCCATGCACCGCCAGCATTTGCTGCAACAACGATATTGATCGCTCCTGGGACCAAAAACTCTTTTTTACTTTTATCGATCGTGATCAATACAGTAGAAAGGATTAATGCCGTCGTAAGGTTATCTGCCACAGGAGAGATAAAAAATGCCAAAAGACCGGTGATCCAAAAAAGTTTTCTATAAGAATATCCTTTGGATACCAAATTGTATCGTAGTGCCGAGAATACCGCACGATCAATCATCGCCTCAATATAAGTCATAGCCACAAACAAGAAGAAGAAAATCTCTGCAATTTCAATAATCAGGTGTTCTACTGCTCCTTCCAGTGCATGCCCATCCAATCCATGCATTGCAAAATAAACCCCTATGAGCATGAAAATACCCGTACCGATGAAAAGTGCTGGTTTTGCTTTGTTAATGTGGTATTTATCTTCTGCTGCGATAAAGTAATATCCTATGATAAATATCATCAGGGAGATGATCCCCACCCATGTTGTTGTTAAATGTAAATCATGCATTGTTTCTCCTAGTTGGCTATAGACCGGCACCCTAATCATTTTCTATATAATGTGACCCTAACGACTCTTTTCTGGCCAATGCTGCTTCGACTATAGCAGATGCTGTATTGAGTCTTAATTTAAGCAATCGTCCAATCTCTTTATTTTTCATATCATAAATAAGATTTTTGGCTTCATGCAAACCTTTGATTGTTCTGATGATCCCTATATCATCCCACATCACTTGACGTAGCTTTTGTTTATAAGTCTTATCATTTTCTTTGTGCAAAATATTACCGTAATCTTTCTCAAATTTAGGTGTTTTTAAAGCTTTATGCCCTTTGGAAAGAAGGTGTTCTACCGCCCGTTTTCCAAACACAATTCCTTCCAAAAGCGAGTTAGATGCTAAACGGTTTGCTCCATGGATACCTGTCCTAGCTGCCTCACCGATGACATACAGTCCTTCGATCCCTTCTATGGCACCATTAAGGTCACACTTGATCCCCCCGTTGGCGTAATGAAATGCTGGAGAAATAGCGATTTTATCTTTTGGAAATTGATAACCTAACGCGCCAAAAGTGTGGGTAATATTGGGAAAACGACGCTCAAACCATTTCTTTTCAAACATAGAAAAATCAAGATAGACTTTCCCTCCCGTGTTGCGTTTATGCTTGAAAATCCCTCGTGCGACGATATCTCGACTTGCCAACTCTCCTCGCTCATCATAATCAAAAAGAAAACGTCTTCCCTCTTCATCTACGACATGTGCTCCTTCACCACGAAGCGCCTCTGTGAGTAAAAGCTTTCTCGCGAATGGTGTGTCGACAAAAACAGTCGGGTGAAATTGCATAAACTCCATATCAGAGAGCTCTATCCCTTTTTCTACGCAGATTCCATGAATATCCGCACTTACGGTACGAGAGTTTGTGTTGTATGCATAAAGAGAACCTACACCGCCCGAAGCGATGATCACATCATCTGCATAGATCGTGGTCGGTTCGTAATTTACAGTTGCTTTTACCCCAAAACATCTTCCAT
>JBEARN010000068.1:0-7105 GCA_041163165.1 Pseudomonadota bacterium | reverse complement strand
GGGCCATCTGCGATCGCTTTGATCTTAGGCTCTACCAAAAGTACCCCAGCATTTCTTCTATTTGCTACGATAAGGTTGCCTTCTCTGTTACGATATACATTCATGTTGTAGTATCGTACAAAACCTTCTTTGCTTGCAATGACTTGTCTATCTTCTTTCCCTGCTGTTGCCGTACCACCGGTGTGGAATGTACGAAGTGTCAACTGGGTACCAGGCTCACCGATCGATTGCGCAGCGATAACACCGACAGCCTCTCCAGGCTTAACGATCTTGTTGTCTGCCATGTTAAGCCCGTAACATTTTGCACAAATCCCTTTTGGTGCTTTACAAGATGATGGTGCTCTCATGACAGCTGAACGTACACCAGCCTCTTGAATTTTTGTTGCCATCTCTTCATCAATCATCGTACCTTCACTGACCAATACCTCTGAAGTAATAGGATCGATGACATCTTCAGCCAATACTCTACCATAGATACGATCTGCCAACGGTTCGATCATCTCATTACCGACAACGATATCAGACACCTCAACACCCTCATGTGTACCACAATCTGTCATAGAGATCTTCACATTTTGTGCAACGTCGATCAGTTTTCTTGTCAAGTAACCCGCATTCGCTGTTTTAAGTGCTGTATCGGCAAGACCTTTTCTTGCCCCGTGCGTCGAAATAAAGTACTCAAGTACATTCAGACCTTCACGGAAGTTTGACGTAATAGGCGTCTCAATGATCGATCCGTCAGATTTCGCCATAAGACCCCTCATACCAGAAAGCTGTCTGATCTGAGCTGCAGAACCCCTCGCACCAGAATCCGCCATCATATGCACTGAGTTGAATCCATCTTTATCTGCTTTGATCAAACTCATCAACCCTTCAGCGATACTGTTATTCGCATCCGTCCAAATATCGATAATTTTGTTATAACGCTCTTGGTCTGTTAAAAGTCCGGCACCATATTGTCTTTGGATCTCTTTTACATCCTCTTTTGCAGCATTCACATTCTCCAGTTTCATCTCCGGGATTTTAATATCATCCACAGAAATAGAAACACCCACTTTGGTCGCATATTTGAAACCCATATCTTTAAGATCATCAAGGAAACCAGCCGTCTGGGAAACGCCACCTACTTTATAGATATAATCCACCAATACACCGATGTCTTTCTTCTTCAGTACTTTGTTCCAGTATTTCTCAGGGACATAATCAGGGATAATTGATTTCAAAATCAATCGACCCGCAGTTGATTTTGTAATATGCCCGTCAATCACGGTTCTAATACGCGCATTCAGATCCAATGCTTCTTGTTCAAATGCGATTTCAACCTCTTCTACGTTTGCAAAAAGTTTATGTTCACCTTTCACATCATTCTTCTCAAGTGTCAAGTAGTAAAGCCCCAAAATCATATCTTGAGAAGGTACCGCAATCGCTTTACCTGATGCAGGAAGCAAGATGTTCATCGATGCAAGCATCAATACTTTTGCTTCTGCGATCGCTTCGTCAGAAAGTGGTACGTGCACTGCCATCTGGTCACCATCGAAGTCCGCGTTAAATGCAGAACATACGAGTGGGTGCAACTGGATCGCTTTTCCTTCGATCAATCTCGGGTGAAACGCTTGAATCGAAAGTTTATGAAGCGTTGGTGCACGGTTAAGAAGCACTGGGTAGTTATCAACCACCTCTTCCAAACACTCCCATACTTCATTCTCTTGTTTTTCGATCATCTTTTTGGCTTGCTTAAGCGTCGTTGCATACCCTTTTTCTTCTAGCTTCGCCATCAAATGCGGCTTGAAAAGTTCGATCGCCATTTTCTTTGGCAATCCACACTGATCCATACGCAAGTCTGGACCAACAACGATAACAGAACGTCCAGAGAAATCCACCCTTTTACCCAAAAGGTTTTGTCTGAAACGTCCTTGTTTCCCTTTGATCACTTCAGAGAGTGACTTCAATGGACGTTTATTCGCACCTTTGACGGCATTGCCTCTTCTACCATTGTCAAAAAGAGCATCGACTGCTTCTTGAAGCATACGTTTTTCGTTTCTTACGATGATTTCCGGCGCATCAAGTTCAACCAATCTTTTCAAACGTTGGTTACGGTTGATCACTCTTCTGTAGAGGTCATTCACATCTGAAACGGCGAATTTACCGCCATCAAGGCTTACAAGTGGTCTTAGATCAGGCGGGAGCACAGGAAGTTGTGTCAGCATCATCCACTCTGGTCTGTTCCCTGAATGTAAGAATGCTTCGATCACTTTCAAACGTTTCACAATCATTTTGATTTTTGCTTCAGATTTAGTTGCCTCAATCTCTTCTTTGAGTTGGTTGAACATCTCTACAAGATCAAGCTCTGCAAGCAATTCTTGGATGATCTCTCCACCCATTCTTGCATCTAAAGCGGTACCACCAAAGCGTTGCATGATCTGCTGATATTGCTCTTCATTAAGTACATCGTATTTTGCTAATGGGTTCAATCCTTCGCTGTCATAACTTGCTTCACCAGGATTTTTGACGATATACGCTTCATAGTAAAGCACTCTTTCTAAGTCTTTCATCTTGACACCCAAAAGTGTACCAATACGTGATGGAAGTGAAGAAACATACCAAATGTGTGCCACAGGCGCGATAAGATCGATATGCCCCATACGCGTTCTTCTTACCTTCGAAGTCGTAACCTCAACACCACACTTTTCACACACTACACCTTTGTAACGCATTTTTTTGTATTTGCCGCAAAGACACTCATAGTCTCTAATCGGTCCAAAAATCTTTGCGCAGAAAAGTCCATCTCTTTCTGGTTTAAGTGTTCTATAGTTGATCGTTTCTGGCTTTTTAACTTCACCAAAACTCCAAGAAAGGATCTTCTCCGGACTTGCAACTCTTAGCTGCAACGCAGCCAAATCTTGTGGTTTATCTTCACTGTTAAGATCTATTGGTGTTAAATTCTCTAAAAATTTACTCATTGTCACCCTCCACTTCAATTACTTTTTTATTCTCATATAACTCTGTGTCAAGACCTAATGCTTGAAGCTCTTTTGTCAATACGAACATGGTTTCTGGTACACCAGATTCAGGTACAGATTCCCCTTTGGTGATCGCTCTATATGCTCTCGCTCTACCTTCAACATCATCTGATTTGATCGTTAACATCTCTTTAAGGGTATGTGATGCACCATAGGCTTCAAGTGCCCATACCTCCATCTCTCCAAATCTTTGTCCACCAAAGAGTGCCTTACCGCCGACTGGCTGTTGCGTTACAAGCGAGTAAGGTCCAGTAGAACGTGCATGCACTTTCTCATCTACCAAGTGGTGAAGTTTCAGCATATACATATATCCTACGTTAACTCTCTCGATCATTTTCTCGCCCGTTTTTCCATCATACAGTGTCATTTTACCGTCGCTGTCGATTTTTGCCATTTCAAAAAGTTTGTCGAACTCTGCTTGATTTGTTCCTTCAAAGACTGGCGCAGCAAATTTGACACCTTGAGACCAATCTCTACCATAAGAGATCAACGCTTCATCACTCATTTTTTCAAGCAATGCTTTTGCGTTCATCAACTTCGCGACATCAGCAATCTCTATCATCTTGGCTCTTAACTCTTTGACAAATGTCTCTTTTTGTTCTTCAAACATCACTTCGATCTGCTCACCAAGGTTTTTACCGACAAGCCCTAAGTGCACTTCAAGAATTTGCCCGATGTTCATACGAGAAGGTACCCCTAGTGGGTTCAAGATAAGATCCACCGGTCTTCCATCTTCTTGGTATGGCATATCGATCTCTGGAACAATGTTAGAAACAATACCTTTGTTTCCGTGACGTCCAGCCATTTTATCCCCTACCTTAAGTTTACGTTTCGTTGCCACATAAATCTTCACAAGTTTTGTGACGCCAGAAGGGAGGATATCGTCTTTTTCAAGTACGCTTAATTTCTCTTCATGTTCTGTTTTGAGTCTTTTCTTTTGCTTCAAAAAGTAATTTTTCAAGGATTCATACTCATTTTGCACCTCATCAGCATACGACTGAACCACACCTCTAAGGGCAAATCTGTTCACCTCTTTGATCGTTGCTTCAGAGATTTTGCTTCCTGCGGCATATTCTGTATCGCCGATCGTGACTGCTTTGACCAATACTTGATTTGAAAGATAGTTTGCAAGACGTAAAATCTCTTCTCTATCGATCATTAGAAGCTGATCGTGGTGGTCGCTATCCAAGATCGCTTTTTCATCTTCATAGGCTTTGATCGCACGTGCGTCTTTTTCATACCCTTTTTTTGTAAAGACTTTGATATCAACAACTACACCTTCCATAGAAGCTGGACAATACAGTGATTTATTGACCACATGACCTGCTTTTTCACCGAAGATTGCTCGTAAAAGTCTCTCTTCAGGTGTTGGCTTAATCTCACCTTTTGGCGATACTTTCCCTACAAGAATCATCCCCGGCTTGACATACGTACCGATCTGAACGATACCACTCTCATCAAGGTGCAACAACTCATCTTCACGGATATTTGGGATATCACGCGTGATCTCTTCCGTACCATGCTTAAGCTCTCTTGCTTCTACCTCTTTTTCGTAAATATGTACCGACGTAAATGTATCTTCACGAATCAATTTTTCAGAGATAATGATCGCATCCTCATAGTTATACCCATACCAAGGCATAAATGCCACTCGGATATTTTTACCGATGGCAAGTTCTCCTTGATCCATGTTTGCACCATCTGCGATCACTTGTCCTGTCTCGATCTTATCACCAAGTTTTACGATAGGTGTTTGCGTAAATGTTGTATTTTGGTTGGTTCTCATATTTTTCTCGATCGCATAGTGGTCGATAAATACACCATTTTCATCTTCACCCATAATATAGATGTTTTTAGAATCGATCTTCTCAACGACACCCGATCTTCTTGCCTTGATACACTCCCATGCATCACGGCTCACGATCGCTTCCATACCTGTACCAACGATTGGTGCTTCTGTCTTCAGAAGTGGGACTGCTTGACGCTGCATGTTTGAACCCATCAATGCACGGTTCGCGTCATCGTGCTCCAAGAATGGGATCAATGCCGCAGCAGAACCAGAGATCATCAATGGAGAGATATCGATAAGATCCACTCTTTTGGCTTCATTCAACTCGATGTTACCATTGAGCCTTGTTTCGATCAAATCTTCAACGATACGTCCATTCTCATCTACTTTGGTTGAAGCAGGTGCGATACACTTATCTTCTTCTTGTGTCGCTGTGATATAAACGATCTCATCTGTTACTTGACACTCTTTGACCACTTTATACGGTGCTTCAATAAACCCGTGTTCGTTTACTTTTGAATACGTTGCCAACGTGTTAATCAAACCAATGTTTTGACCTTCCGGCGTCTCGATAGGACAGATACGCCCGTAATGTGTCGGGTGAACGTCCCTTACTTCAAATCCAGCTCTCTCTTTGACAAGTCCCCCCTCGCCCAATGCAGAAAGTCTTCTTTTGTGCGTGATTTCTGAAAGTGGGTTTGTTTGATCCATAAATTGTGACAATTGCCCTGATGCAAAAAATTCCAAGATCGTATTGGTAATCATTTTAGAATTCACCAAATCATGCGGCATTAATTCATCTAATGTTCCAGAAACCGTTGTCATCTTGTCTTTGATGGCTTTTTGCATCTTCACAAGACCACTGTGCAACTCATTTCCAAGAAGCTCACCGATCGCTCTGATTCTTCTGTTTCCTAGGTGATCTCTGTCATCGATATGCCCTTGACCATTCTTCACTTTGATCAAATATTTAACTGTATGAATCAAATCTTCCGTGGTTAGCACTGTTGCATACTCAGGCACATCAAGTCCGAGTTTGTGGTTCATTTTCATACGACCTACTTGCGTAAGGTCATATCTTTCAGGGTCAAAGAAAAGCTGTTGCAAGAATGCTTTAGCAGCATCAGGGGTCACAGGCTCTCCTGGTCTCATCACTTTATAAATACGTATCGCTGAAAGGATGTTTTCATCATCGATCTGCTCTGTTTGCTTTAAAAGTTTTAAACTCTCACTGTCCGCGACAAATGAGTTGATGATCGACATATCAGCACCTTCAGCAAGGTCATTGATGATTTCAAATGTTTCCACACCCTCTTCGATCATTTTTTTGAGCTTCGCTTCATCCAACGGTGTTACTACGTCATATAGAATTTCACCACTCTCTTGGTTTATAATCGGCTCTGCCAAGTGTCTTTCAAGGAGTACTTCAAGCGGATATTCTACCCACTCCAATCCATTCTCGATCAATTGCTCTGCTTTTTTCTTGGTAAGTCTTTTTCCTGCATTCACGACAATATTACCATCGATATCTTTGACATCGTATTCTGCACGTCCTAAAAAGTCATCCGCATCAAATCTTACAAGGAATCTGTTCTCTTTAATGGTGATCTCTTTGGTTGCATAGAACAATTTCACGATATCATCTTTAGAATAATCCAATGCTCTAAAAAGAATCGTTACAGGGATCTTGCGTCTTTTATTGATACGTGCATAGAGGATGTCTTTTGCATCATACTCAAAGTAAAGCCATGAACCGCGATCCGGGATAATTTGCGCGGAATAAAGTTGTGCACTACCTACCGTGGTTGCTTCTTCTTCTTTGAAAATAACCCCTGGAGATCGGTGAAGCTGGTTAACGATAACTCTCTCTACCCCATTCACGATAAATGATGTTCGGTCTGTCATCAATGGAATATCACGTACGAAAACAGCTTGCTCTTTGATCTCTTTTGGATCGAGTTTTTCGCCTGTTTTTTCATCCCTATTCCAAATGGTTAAAGAGATATTCATTTTCAGTGAAACGGCATAGGTTAACCCTCTCTCCATACACTCTCTTACGGTGTATTTTGGTCTTACAATTTCAGAGTTTTTGTAGGTTAATGTGAGTCTGTTTTGCTGATCATGGATCGGGAAAGACGATCGAAGTACTTTTTCTAGTGTAGAGTTTTTTCTATCTTTCTCCTCTAGCATCAAAAAATCTTCGTAACTTTTTTGTTGCAATTGGAGTAAGTTTGGGATTTCTATCTCTCTGGGTGTTTTTGAGAAATCAACACGAAGTCTATTACCAGAATGTAAA
>JBEARN010000067.1:0-7126 GCA_041163165.1 Pseudomonadota bacterium | reverse complement strand
GATTATCTTGCAAAAGATGGAGAGTTCGAACTTTTCTATCAATTATTGAATGTGACTGAAGCAAAAAGGGTAAGGGTTGTCTGCCGTATCAAAAAAGGGGAAGCGATCGAAAGTATCACTTCGCTTTTTAACTCTGCCAATTTTGCTGAGCGTGAAATGTATGATATGTTTGGGATTAAGGTGAATAATCATCCATTCCTTAAGCGTATCATTATGCCAGATGATTGGGAAGGGCATCCACTGCTTAAGACCTATCCCCTCCATGGAGATGAGTTTGCTTCATGGTATGAGGTAGATAAGATCTTTGGAAAAGAGTATAGAGATATCATCGGACCTGAAAACAGAGACCCTGCACGTATCGACAGATATGACACAAAACGCTTTTCAAGGGTAGGGTATGAAGTACCATTCGGTGCCGATGTTTCTGAGGGCGAAACGGTCAACGAAATAGAATATAGTCAAACATTTATGGCCAACTACAACAAAACGTCTAAAGATTTAGACGAAAGACGATAGGGGGCAAGTATGCAAGTATCAAATAAATTAACACCATTTTTTGAAAACCTCAATTTTGAGCGTGAAGATAATACCATGGTGATCAACTTTGGACCACAACACCCTTCGGCGCATGGTCAGTTAAGACTCGTTCTTGAGCTTGATGGAGAACAAGTTGTCAAAGCCTATCCAGATATCGGTTATCTCCATAGAGGTATCGAGAAAATGGCAGAAAATATGACCTATAATGAATTTCTTCCAACAACAGATAGACTAGACTATATTGCTTCGACATCGAATAACTATGCGTATGCTTTGGCGGTAGAAAAACTTCTTGGTATCGAAGCTCCAAGACGTGCTCAAGTGATCAGAACAATGTTGCTTGAGCTTAACCGCGTGATCTCTCACCTCTTTTTCTTGGCAACGCACGCACTCGATGTTGGTGCGATGTCAGTCTTCCTCTATGCTTTCCGTGAGCGTGAATTTGCGATGGATTTGATGGAAGATTATTGTGGTGCGAGATTGACACATTCTGCGGTGCGTATCGGTGGTGTACCTCTAGATATCCCAGCAGGCTGGCTAGAAAAAGTAGCAGCCTTTTGTGATAAAGTAGATTACGAAGTGACCCACACCTATGAAGCACTTTTAACAGAGAACCGTATCTGGAAAATGCGTTTGGAGGATGTAGGGGTTATCTCTGCTGAAGATGCGCTCAACTGGGGATGTACGGGACCTATGCTTAGAGGATCTGGCGTGAAATATGATATCAGAAAAGAGGAGCCATATGAGCTTTATGGTGAGCTTGATTTTGATATCCCGGTGAGTGAGAGATGTGATTCGTACGGACGCTATAGACTCTATATGGAAGAGATGAAACAATCAACGCGTATTTTGAGACAGTTGATCCCGATGTATTCTGAAACTGAGCCTCAATTGATGGCTCATGCTCCGCAATATATCTCTGCCCCGAAAGAGGAGATCATGACGCAAAACTATGCATTAATGCAACATTTTGTCCTTGTGACGCAAGGGATGAGACCACCAAAAGGCGAAGTGTATGTGCCAACCGAGTCACCAAAAGGTGAGCTTGGTTTCTACATCAAGTCCGAAGGTGAACCGTACGCGTACAGACTTAAGTGCAGGGCACCGAGCTTCTTCCATACGGGCTTGCTTCAAAATCTCTTGGTAGGGACTTATCTTGCAGACGTTGTTACGATCATCGGTACGACCAACATCGTATTTGGTGAAGTGGATCGATAAGGAGTAGCGCTATGAGAAACATAACAATAGATTTAAAAAGCGATAAATCGCCAAAGCACTCTGATAAAGAGTTTTTTATGAGCTTTGCTCAGAAAGGAACCCATCAATGAAACGATATGATTTAAGACACTTAAAAGAGAACTTTTATGATAGAATGGTTGAGCTTATCGATCAAGGGTTAACTGTAAATGAGGTGGGAATTTTCCTTTTTGAAGTAGGAGATTTTTCTTCGATCCAAAAGTCTGCAGATGTGATCAAAGCAACAGGACATGACTTGATGAACTCTTTGAAGTTTAATGAAGTGGATTGGACAGTTGTAGTGAAAAAAGTAGATGAAGCGACAAAAAAAGAGAAAATAGCACAAATCGAAGCAGCAAAAAATGCAGCAGCAGAAGCAGACCAATCTGCTGAAACAGAGAAGGCAGAGTAATGTCAGGTGTAATCTTCTCCACATGGAGAGATGAATTTATCGATAATCGCGGTAAGTCAGCTGAAGAGTGGGATCAAACAGCATTTAAATTGCCAGAAACCTATTATGGGGATACCAACTCAAAAGCCTTTATCGGATGGGATGGTGTAGCAATTTTTGATGAAGATATCGATGCTGTTGAGTTGGCTTCCCAATATGCCGCGCAGTATCAAGTCTATTCTGAAGCATGTGGCCGCTGTGCGCCGGGTAGATGGGGCGGTAGAATCCTCTATGATCTTCTTGACAAGATAGCAAGAGGAGAGGGTTCTCACGATGATATCACACATCTTAAAGAGATTAGCCAAACGATGATGGTGACTTCAAAATGTGAGATAGGGAAAACCGTTCCTAAACCCATTTTGGATCTAATGGAACATTATAAAGAGCAATTTGATGCTTGTATCAATGGGCAAAAACCATCTAAACATTACGGTGGAGACACATCATATATCGCAAAAGTAACCGCACCTTGTACTGATATGTGTCCCGCGCATGTCGATATCCCTGCGTATATCGAAGGGGTAAGAGATATGGTCTTTACTGAGTCTCTGCAGGCGACACGTCAAACGATGCCACTTGCGCATACTTGTGGACGTGTGTGCCCTCATCCATGTGAAGATGCTTGTCGTCGTGCTAATTTGGATCAGCCTATTTCGATCATGGAGCTGAAGCGTATCGGCGCAGATTATGAAACAGATCATGAAGTGCCGTGGTTACATCCTGTCGAGCCAAAGCCAGCTAGAAATGATGGAAAAAAAGTAGCGATCATTGGAGCAGGACCAGCAGGTTTAACGGCTGCGTACTACTTGGCACTAGAAGGGATACAAGTCGATATTTTTGAAGAGTTGCCTGTCAATGGTGGTGAGGTAGCAGTAGGTGTTCCTGAGTATAGAATGCCTGTGAATAAATACAATAAAGATATCGATTTTGTACTTCAGATGCCAACCGTAAGCATCACCAATAACCACAGAGTCACAGCAGACCGTCTTAAAGAGATCGATGAGGAGTATGATGCTACACTCCTTGCCTTTGGTGCAAGGCTTTCTAAAAAAGTACGTGCGGAGAATGAAAACACCAAAATGGGTGGTTACTGGGGTGCGATCGCGATGCTCGACAAAGTAAACCTTTGGAGCAAATATCAGATCGGTTCGCCAGCATCGAATGAACTTAAAGACAAAACAGTTGTTTGTGTCGGTGGTGGATTTACCTCTATGGACGTCGTAAGATGTTCTATTCGTGAGGGTGCGAAAAAAGTTATTATGCTTTATCGTCGTGATGAGAAGACGATCATTCGCAATACAACCTACGAAGAGTATCATGAAGCGGTTGAAGAAGGTGTTGAGTTCATCTTTCACTCTGCGATCGAAGAGATCTACGATAATGGTGAAAATATTACAAAACTCAAAGTGAATCGCTTTGAGCTTGTCCCAGATCCTGATGGGGGAAGACCACAATTGGTGAAGATAGAAGATGGTGACTTTGAGATAGAATGTGATTATTTGATTCCTGCAGTTTCTCAAGCACTTGATTTGCAGATTCTTCCTGAAGAGTGGAATATCGAGATGACTTCATGGGATAGTATCTTAACCAATGGAAAAGATTTTATGACGACACGTCCAGGGCTTTTCGCGGCAGGAGATTGCGAATATGGTCCAATGACAATCGTCAATGCAGTAGGTCAAGCTAGACGGGCTGCTTCTGTCATCAGTCGTTATATTTATGATGGCAAATGTACATTGACTGATGATGAGATCATGGAAGATCACTTAAAAAGACTTAAGGTGTACGACAAAAATGAAAAGATTACAGGTTGGATGCCAGGAATTCCACGTGCAGTGAGTCAAAAACTTGAGACAGAAGAGAGAAAAACAAACAACAAAGAAGTCAACCTCGGATTTACAGGTGAAGAAGCGATAGCTGAAGCAGAAAGATGTATGCGTTGTTATTATATCTCGATGGTGGCGGTGTAACATGAGTCAGCATAATTCACTCAATCTGGGGAAAGAGATCACGGTTACGATCGATGGTAAGGTATGCAAAAGTACTTTTGGTAAAACGATTTTGTCCATCGCAAGAGAAAATGGCATTTATATCCCTACGATGTGTTATCTCACAAAAGTAAAGCCAATCGCTTCATGTCGTATGTGCATTGTGAATGTAGAAGGTGTTGAGGGTACGATTCTTTCATGTCAAGAGAAAGCGACAGATGGCGCTGTGATCACCACGCAAAATGCGGAGCTGTATACTGAGCGTCAAAACATCATGAAGCTTTACAATGTCAATCACCCCTTGGAGTGTGGCGTATGTGACCAAAGCGGTGAGTGTGATCTTCAGAATAAAACGATGGAATTTGAAGTTGAGACACAACCTTTTACAACACGAGAACCACATAGACCTGTGCAGAATTGGGGACATGTTTCTTACGACCCAGCACTTTGCATTATGTGTGAAAAATGTGTAAGAGTTTCGACAGAGATCACTGGAGACGAAGCCTTATTGCTTAAGTTTGGCGGCTATTCTTCCACGATCATCAATACCAAACAAGAGAAGAACTATGCATCCCTAGGCGAAGCAGCAGCAGTTTGTCCTGTAGGCGCTTTGGTGGATACGAATTTTAAATATTCGACCAATGCATGGGAATTGAGAAAGATCCCTTCTTCTTGCAGTCATTGCAGTGCAGGATGTCAAATGTCGTACGAAGTGAAGCATGATAAGGTGTATCGTGTGAGCAACCATTATGAATTTTCTTCGCTTTGTGGTGCAGGACGATATGGTTTTGATTTTGACAATAAGCATGCTACAAAAGATCAAGAAGCTTTCGATGCCGCATTAGAAGCGGTTCAAAATGCGGATAGTATCTTGTTTACTTCTCAGATCAGCAATGAAGAAGCACTTATTTTGCAGAAGATCAAAGAAAAAACAGGTGCAAAATTGATTTGTGATGAAGCGAGAGCATATCAACGATTTATGGCAGCTTACGGGTCGGTTACGGGTAAAACGCTTTATAATGGTAATCTTAAGGCAATTGCAGCATCGAATGGTGTGATCGTCATCGGAACGCGTATCAATGATGATAATCCTATGGTGAAGTATCACATTAATATGGCAAGTAAATGGCATAGAGCCAGAGTAGCATACCTTCACCCGTTTGAAGATCTTGAAATGAAACATATCGTGACACAGTTTATCAAGTATGAAGTGGGGACAGAAGAGGGAGTGGCCGCACTTTTGGCGGATACGTTACTCAAAGACATGCAACTCCCTGAAGCTATCCGTGCATTCCTTGATGATCTTGATATTGGGAATATCAGCGCAGAAACAAATGTAGGTGAAGAAGAGTTAGAGATGCTTCGAAAATCGTTGTTGAAAAAATCTGGTTTTTCGTTGGTGATAGGAGGGGATGTTTATGCGCATCCAAGAGCCGAGCAGATCGCCAAATTGTTAGCACTTTTTGAAAAATATGCAGGCTTTAATGTCGTTTGCGTACCACCTGCTTCTAATAGTATGGGAGTAGCGTTGATTTGTGATCTTGATGATGAAGCAACAGGAAAAACGGTAGGATACAACGTCAAAGGTGATTTTACCCTTTCTGCATTGGGCGATGGGGATTTGGACATGCCTGCTATGAACCAACAAGAAGGGACGTTAACTACAGTGGACAAGCGCGTAGTGCCTATGAATGTCGCACTTCCTTATGGCGGGTATGTGCTAAATGATATCGCAAATGCATTAGGGCTGGAAGCAGAGTATACGATCGAATATACAGAAGCATTGCCAATCCAAAAAGGGTTCAGAGCAGAACCGTTTGATATGTTGCCTGATTATTTTGATATTTCAGGAAATGAGCATAGAGGATATGTGTTAGAAACCAAAGAAATAGCCATCAACGAAATGTTAGAGGAGATAGACGAATTTAACAATTTTGATGGTGCAGTGATTTATAACTGCAACCCTATGGAGCAGTTTTCACCATTTACAAACCTTTGCGAACCGTTAAAAAAAGAACCATTTTTGCGCGGTTCGCAACAGTTCGCAATGGCAACCAAACTACACGATGGAGAGCGCATATCTTTTACGATAAATGGTGTGGTCTTTACCCGTGTGTTTAAGATTGATACATCTATGAAAGGAACGATCGCACTAAACCCAACCTATGATATGGGATTAAGTAGTGCTTTGGTATCCTCTTATAGATTTTGTCGGTTAGATTTTACGAGAATAGGAAGCTAATATGAGTGAAGTACAAACAGTAGATAATATGATTAGCATTAAGATTGACGGGGTAGAGTATAAGGCAAAAGAAGGGGAATACATTCTCAATGCCGCGCGAGCAAACGGCGTCTTTATCCCAGCGATATGCTACCTAACGAGATGTTCACCAACACTCGCATGTCGTATTTGTCTTGTAGAGGCAGATGGAAAACAAGTTTATGCATGTAATGCCAAAGTGAAAGAGAATATGGAGATCACTATCGATACCCCAAATATTCTTCAAGAGCGTAGAGCGATCATGGAAGTTTACGATGTGAACCATCCGCTACAATGTGGTGTATGTGACAAAAGTGGAGAGTGCGAACTTCAAAACTATACACTTGAATTGGCAGTTGATTCACAGTCTTATATGATCCCAGACACGAAAAGAGAAACGACCAACTGGAGCTCAGTGCTTCATTATGATGCAGGACTTTGTATTGTGTGCGAGCGTTGTACCACAGTATGTAAAGATATGGTCGGTGACGCCGCGATCACCACTGTGCCAAGAGGTGGTGCAGACCTCGATAAAGCATACAAAGAGACAATGCCAAAAGATGCCTATGCGATGTGGAACAAACTACAAAAATCGGTCATTGCACCAAGCAACGGTACAGAGTTTACGAACTGTTCGGACTGTGGTGAGTGTAT
>JBEARN010000066.1:0-7270 GCA_041163165.1 Pseudomonadota bacterium | reverse complement strand
AACTTGAACGCTTCAGTTTACTATGCTTCATTTAATGTTGGTGATGATTCATTATATGCTGCAGGAGCTGATTCAACAGAATCTGGATTTGACTTCATTTATCAAGCAACATCAGATTTACAGTTAAGATTTAGAGGAAATTTCCCAAGAGATTTCACTGGTCCTAATGCAACAGGATGGGATGAGTATAGATTAATTGCTAACTATAACTTCTAATAGAGTTGAATGGTAGTCATCAAAATAAAAGGAGAAAAAATGACACAAGAACAAGTGCAACAGATTAAAAACAATCCGAAGTACCAAGAACTCGTCTCGAAAAGAGGCAAGTTTGCTTGGACATTAACCGTGGTGATGCTAGTAGTGTACTATGCATTTATTTTATATATCGCATTCAGTCCTGCAACATTGGGTGCTAAGATCGGAACAGGTATGACAACGGTCGGTATCCCTGTAGGTTTAGCGATCATTGTATTTTCATTTGCAATGACAGGACTTTATGTTCGTAGAGCAAATGGTGAATTTGATGATCTACTCAGAGAAGTTAAAAAAGACATCCAAGCGGAGGTGAAATAATGTTAAGTAAAATTTTATCTTTAATGGCACTTGCTACAGTGGCAGTATTTGCCTCAGGTGGGATCGAAGGTGAGGTCGCAAAATCAGCAGTGAACGTGCCAGCAATTTCGATGTTTTTTGCTTTTGTAGGCGCAACACTATACATCACTTACTGGGCAGCAAAAAGAACAAAGTCTGCAAAAGACTTTTATACCGCTGGTGGTGGTATCACTGGTGTGCAAAACGGTACAGCGATCGCTGGAGACTACATGTCAGCAGCATCTTTCCTTGGTATTACCGGAATGGTTTACCTTAAAGGGTATGATGGTTTGATCTTCTCTATCGGATTCTTGGTTGGATGGCCTATCATCCTTTTCATGATCTCTGAGCAGCTTAGAAACCTTGGTAAATATACATTTGCTGACGTTACTGCATATAGATTGAAACAAAAACAAGTAAGAATCCTTGCTGCGCTTGGTTCTATCTCTGTTGTTATTTTGTATCTTATCGCTCAAATGGTAGGTGCTGGTAAGCTGATCCAAGTACTTTTCGGACTAGATTATCACTATGCAGTTATCCTTGTAGGTGCATTGATGGTAGCGTATGTTGCGTTTGGTGGTATGTTGGCGACAACATGGGTACAGATCATTAAAGCGGTATTGCTTCTTGCCGGTACATCTTTTATGTCTTTCATGGTGATGGCTCAATTTGGTTTCAGTTTTGATGCATTGTTTACAAAAGCGACAGAAATTCACGCTGCAAAAGAGGCGATCATGGCACCAGGTGGGCTTGTATCTGATCCTATCAACGCGATCTCACTTGGTCTTGCATTGATGTTCGGTACAGCAGGTCTTCCACACATTTTGATGAGATTCTTTACCGTGGCTGATGCAAAAGAAGCAAGAAAGTCTGTTTTCGTGGCGACTGGTTTGATCGGATATTTCTATATCTTGACTTTCATTATGGGATTCGGTGCGATCGTGCTTGTAATGGGTGATTCTCAATATACAGTAGATGCAGCGGGTAACATGGCAGCGATCTATCTTTCTAAAGCGGTTGGCGGAAACTACTTCTTTGGATTTATCTCTGCGGTAGCATTTGCTACAATTCTTGCGGTGGTTTCTGGTCTTACATTGGCTGGTGCTTCAGCGATCTCACATGACCTTTATGCGAATGCATTTGGTGAAGGTAAAGTGGATGAGAACAAAGAGATGAGAATGTCAAAAATCGCTACGTTTGGTATCGGTATCGCGGCAATTTTCTTTGGTATTGCGTTTGAAAAACAAAACATTGCGTTCGTTGTGGCGTTAGCATTTACTATCGCTGCTTCAGCAAACTTCCCAGTGTTGTTTATGTCAATTTTCTGGAGAAAACTCACAACTAGAGGTGCGGTACTTGGTGGTTATATAGGATTGATCTCTGCGTTGGTGCTTGTTATCCTTGGCCCTGCGGTTTACGTAGATATCCTTGGAAATGCAGCGGCAGTAGTTCCGTACAAATTCCCAGCGATTTTCTCTATCCCGTTGGCATTCGTTGCGATCTGGTTCTTCTCTATCACTGATTCAAGCGAAGATGCGAAAAGATGTGAGGCTGAGTTTGATGCGCAAGATATCAGATGCCAAACTGGTATCGGATCAGATGGAGCGGTAGCTCATTAATAAAATTTTATATACCAAGGGACTTTCCCTTGGTTATATGAGGAAGATGAATTGATAGCGTTATTTGATGAATTAAAAGTCCATCCCCCTTTCACACTGTTAGACCCCTCTTCTTCATCGCTTATCGAAACAACTGCGCAGATCGCGTATTATCCTAAAGGTACACTTCTTATCGGTCAAGGTGAGATTCCCCAAAACTTTTTTATCGTGATCAAAGGTGCTGTAGATCTGCTTGATGAAAATGAAGAACCTATCGACGTGTATCATACACATGATACATTTGGTGGTGTAGAATTGTTAGAAAAGCAACCTTCCAAATACCGTTATATCGTATCTGAAGAATTGATCTGTTTTGAACTAGATGGTAAAAACTTTTGCACATTATGTGACAAAAATCCATCGTTTAAAAACTACTTTTTTTCTACGATTATCGAACGAATGGAACTGTTGAAAGAGAAACAAGAATATGCCTCTTTGAGTCATCTGATGGTTGCACGTATCGATGAATCTATCTTGCATCATGCTTCGATCGTTTCTGCAGAGACAAAAATCGTTGACGCGTTACACACGATGGACAAAGAAGGTGCAACCTGCATCCTTGTCGAAAATAGTGGAGGGTATGGTATCGTGACCGATGCGGATTTGAGGTATTATATCCTTCATAAAGAGGCAGAAAATCTTGAGTTTATCTTGCAGATACAAACCTATCCTATCTTTACCATCAAGCAAGGAGAATTGCTTTTCAATATTTTGCTCCGAATGACAGAACATTCGATCAAACATTTACCTGTCTTAGATCCAGATGGCAATCCCAAAGGGGTTTTGGAGCTGATCGATGTGGTAAGTTTCTTTTCTAACCAATCGCACCTTATTACGGTACAGATGGAGAGAGCGCAAAGTATTGAAAGTATCGTTGATGCCGCTAAACGGTTAGATGTGATGATAGGCGCACTTCATGCCAAAGGGGTAAAAAGTAGGTATATCGCAAAATTGGTCAGCGAGATCAACAAAAAGATGTATAAAAAACTTTTTAAGATGATCATCCCAGAATCATGGCAGGATAAATGCACGTTGGTATTGCTCGGCAGTGAAGGGCGGGCTTCTCAAATCTTAAGAACCGATCAAGACAATGCATTGGTTTTTGAAAATGGGTTTATGCCCGACGACGTTATGTCAGTAACGCAACGATTTATAGAAGTGTTGGATGAGATCGGTTTTCCTCGGTGCGAGGGAAATATCATGATGATCAACCCTAAGTGGTGCAAAAGCGTCGATGCGTATAAAGAAGATATCTATCGATGGTTGGATGAGCCAAGCTATGAAAATTTTATGGATATGGCGATTTTTTTCGATTCGACAGCGATGGCAGGAAATAAAGCCCTGCATAGTGAGCTTATCGATTATCTTTTTGCAATGGTAGAACAGAACAAACAAATCCTGATCCATTTTGCGCGCGCTATCGAAACGTTTGAGTCCCCTTTGGGTATCTTTTCCCAATTCCTTCATGATAAAGGGCACAAAAACCAGATAGACATCAAAAAAGGGGCATTGTTTGGCTTGATCCATGGTGTGCGTGCATTGGCATTGGAGCATGGGATCAGAGTGACAAACACCACACTTCGGATCAAAGAGCTCAACAATTTGGGTTTTTTGAATAAAGCAGATGCCTCTGATTTGCTTGAAGCGCTTGAGGTCATCAGCAATTTGAGGTTAGATGCACAGCTCAAAGAACTCGCGCATGGAGTGAAAATAGACAATTATATCACGATCAATGCGTTGGGAAAATTAGAGCGAGATCTTTTAAAAGAGGCGATTAAAACAGTGAACCGGTTTAAAAAAGTGGTCGGTTACCATTTTCATCTCTCTATAGTGAGTTAATCGATGTTCCAAAGATTTTTCAACAAACGCAACAGAACCAGTCTCACCGATGAGCGGTTCAGCTTTTTGTTTGATGCACCAGCTTCGGATGAGATCGTTGTATTTGATTGCGAAACGACAGGACTCGATCCTAAGGTTGATGATATCATCTCTATAGGTGCGGTCAAGATCAAAGGAAACAAGATACTCACAGATGAAGCGATTCATATGTATATAGACCAAAAAAAAGAGATAGACCATAAAAGTATCACGGTGCATCAGATACGCAATTGCGATCTGAAAGATCCGTTATCTTTAGAAGAGGCGATAGAGAAATTTCTTTATTTTATAGGCAATAGAACATTGGCAGGTTATTTTCTTGAATTTGATGTGGCGATGATCAACAAATATCTTAAACCGATGTTTGGCATCACATTGCCTAACAAGCAAGAGGAGGTTTCTGCTATCTATTATGACAAAAAGATTTGCACGATCCCGCAAGGAAATATCGATCTAAGATTTGATACGATTTTGCAAAATCTTTTTTTACCTAAACTTAAAGCACATGATGCATTAAATGATGCTATTATGACAGCTATGATTTATTTGAAATTAAAAAATAATAAAAAGATTTAACTTTATTAAAAGGAGTATGAATGTTAAAAGAGTTATATCAACCCAATGCCGAGTTTGCAAAAGAAGCAAGAATCGGAAGCATGGAACTTTACAATGCATTGGT
This sequence comes from Pseudomonadota bacterium, assembly GCA_041163165.1. GTDB lineage: Bacteria > Campylobacterota > Campylobacteria > Campylobacterales > Sulfurovaceae > Sulfurovum. The sequence goes on along the minus strand of JBEARN010000066.1, from coordinate 2,464 downwards.
CAAAAGTGCGAATGAGGATTATGAAGGGTTTTGGGAATCTTATGCGAATGAGAAGATCGATTGGTTTCAGCCGTTTACGAAAGTATTGGATGAATCGAACGCGCCATTTGTAAAGTGGTTTGAAGGCGGGAAGCTCAATGTAGCGCACCAATGTGTCGATAGACATATCGAAACACGTAAAAATAAAGCTGCGATCATTTTTGAAGGAGATAGAGGAGATAAACAGATTATCACGTATCTAGAGCTTTATTACCAAGTCAATAAGTTTGCGAATCTCCTTAAAGAAGATTTTGGCGTCAAAAAAGGGGATAGAGTCGTGATCTATATGCCGATGATCCCAGAAGCTGCTTTTGCGATGCTAGCGTGTGCAAAGATCGGTGCGATTCACTCGATCGTGTTTGGTGGATTCTCTGCTGAAGCACTCAAAGACAGAATCGAAGATGCAGAAGCCAAAGTGGTCATCACGGCAGATGGTGCTTACAGAAAAACACAACCTTATATGCTCAAACCTGTTGTGGATGAAGCGATAGAAAATAGTAAAGTGGTAGAAAAAGTACTTGTCGTTGAAAGAAACAATGAAGAGGTGACGTGGGTCGCTGGACGTGACTACTCTTATAATGAACTCATTAAAGATAAGTCTCCAGTATGCGCACCAGAGCCTATGGATAGTGAAGATCCTCTTTTCTTGCTTTACACGTCTGGAAGCACAGGAAAACCAAAAGGGGTACAGCATAACCAAGCAGGGTATATCCTTTGGGCGCAGATGACCATGGAATGGGTCTTTGATGTTAAAGAGAATGATACTTATTGGTGCACGGCTGATATCGGCTGGATCACAGGACACACTTACATCGTCTATGGACCGCTTGCGATGGGTGCAACGACAGTGATGTTTGAAGGTGTGATTACTTATCCAGATGCTGGTCGTCCTTGGAAAATGGTAGAAGAGTTTAAAATCAACCAATTTTATACGGCACCAACAGCGATTCGTGTACTTCATAAAACAGGTGAGTATGAGCCAAACAAATATGATATTTCTTCACTCAAAGTGTTGGGTACTGTGGGTGAGCCTATCGACCCACCTGCATGGAAATGGTATTATGAAGTCGTAGGACAAAATAGATGTGCGATCGTAGATACGTATTGGCAGACTGAAACAGGCGGGCATATCGTTTCTCCGCTTCCTGGAGCTACACCTATCAAGCCTGCATGTGCTACGTTACCGCTTCCTGGTATCATGGGTGAGATTCTTGACCCTGAGACTGGTAAAAAAGTGGGAGCGGGTGAGAGTGGATATATGTGTGTCACACGTCCTTGGCCATCGATGATCCGTGGCGTTTGGGGTGATCCTGAGAGATTTATAAAATCCTATTTTGGCGATGTGAAAAAAGATGGCAAAGCGGTTTACTTTACTGGTGATGGTGCAAATTATGATGAGAATGGGTATATCACTATTACAGGTCGTACGGATGATGTTATCAATGTTTCAGGTCACCGTATGGGTACGGCGGAAGTGGAAGCGGCGATCAAAAAACATTCCAACGTGGCAGAGGTTGCTGTCGTCGGTAAGCCACATGAGATTAAAGGTGAGGGTATCTTTGCTTATGTGGTGCTCAAATCAGATGATGGTATCGCAGATGAAGTGGAAGAGGTGAAAATCATCAACAACATCATCAAAAAAGAGATCGGAAATATCGCTTTATGCGATGACATCGTCTTTGCACCTGGATTGCCAAAAACGCGTTCTGGTAAGATCATGAGACGTATTCTTCGATCGATCGCAAAAGGCGAGGCTATCACGCAAGATATCTCTACGCTTGAAGATCCTTCAGTGGTTGCAAAAATCGAAGCAATGGTATTGGGTACAAAATAACGTTATTATCTTCTTAAAGACCATAGAGATTCTCTCTTTGGTCTTTTCTATCCACTCATTTAATCTTAAAATATTACAAAAAATAATCCAATGCTATATTAATGCTATAGTGTCATGTCATAATTTTTGATATAAAAGAGATAAAAGTAGAGGGAAAAGCGATGACACTGATTGAATTATTTACAGATTTTGTAAGAAATAAAAAAGATCTTAGAGACTATGTGGAGTTAAGGAAAAGCATTCCAACACGTGGCGAATTTAACGATCAAACTTTGATCCAAGCTCAGGAAGATTTAGAGCGTTTGAAAAAAGAGAACCCTGAAATTTATAATGCGATGTACAAAGTGCTTGAGGAGTATTATAAAAATGATGAAGGGTATACGATCGAGTATCCTATCGATTTTGTCAGAGAGATTTTGAAGATCTACCAAAAAGGGATTCCGGCAGAGAAAGTGTATGCTTGCTATGCAAAAGGGTTAAAACATCCTTGCCGTGATGCATAAATCATTTCAATGGTACATTTTCTCCTCATCTTTTTGGCGATCACCGTAGGGTATGTACTCGCTAGAGCAAAGCTTTTCCGTGACAATG
>JBEARN010000065.1:0-7273 GCA_041163165.1 Pseudomonadota bacterium | reverse complement strand
TTGATAATAAATACAGCCACATCTTCATGCATCCCTCTGATATTATCAAACTCATGCGCTGCACCTTCAATTTTCACTGAAATCGGTGCATACCCGATAGAAGATCCTAAGATCAATCTTCTTAATGGATGCGCAAGCGTTACGGCATAACCGCTCTCAAAAGGATAAGCAACGATCTCTGCACGATTTGCGCTGATCTCATTCACTTCTACTTCTGTTGGCATAAATGGTGCAATTTTAATTTTTCTCATCAACTAGCCCTTTTATCTGTAAGTAAAATTATTTCGAATATAGCTCAACGATCAAACGTTCTTCAACCGGAATCGCAATCTCTTCTCTTTCTGGTACTCTTGTAAAGAGTCCGAAAAGTTTCTCTTTGTCCATATCAACCCAGTCAACCATACCAGTTTGGTTTGTCAACTCCATTGATCTAACAATTTGAGGATTGTTTTTACTTTTCTCTTTTACTTCTATTTTTTGACCCGCTTTTACTCTAAAAGAAGGGATATCTACTCTTTTACCATCTACAAGAATATGTCCATGGTTTACAAATTGTCTAGCAGATGCTCTTGTCGTAGCAAATCCCATTCTGTAAACAACATTGTCAAGTCTTTGCTCAAGAAGTTGGATAAGGATCGAACCTGTATTTCCCTCTTTTGCATTGGCTTCTTTGTAAAGTGTTCTAAATTGCTTTTCGCTTACACCATACATAAATTTTGCTTTTTGCTTCTCTTGAAGTTGAAGACCATATTCGCTGATCTTTGTTCTTCTTTGTCCATGTTGTCCTGGTGCATAAGGTCTTTTTTCTAACGCACTTTTCCCAGCAAGTCTTCTCTCACCTTTTAATCCAAGATCAACACCAAGTCTTCTTTCTAATTTTTCTACCGGACCTCTATATCTAGCCATCTCAAATACCTCTTATACTCTACGTTTTTTCGGTGGTCTACAACCGTTGTGAGGAAGTGGTGTAATATCTTTTAAGAATGTTACACGGATACCTTCTGTTGCACCAATCGCTTTTACTGCCGTATCTCTACCAGAACCAGGACCTTGAACTTTGATTCCTACCTCTTTGATACCGTTTTCCATTGCTTTTGCCATTGCATCTGCTACTGCTTCAGTCGCTGCAAAAGGAGTTGACTTTTTGCTCCCTTTAAATCCAAGTGCACCTGCACTGCTCCAAGAGATAACATTTCCCATTTCATCTGTTACTGTAATCACAGTATTGTTGAAACTTGCTGCTACGTATACGATACCTTTAGCAATACTTTTTTTTGCTTTTTTCTTAGCCATCTAACGTTCTCCTTATGCCGAACCAACAGTTTTACGCTTACCTTTTCTAGTACGCGCATTCGTTTTTGTACTTTGTCCACGACAAGGTAATCCTCTTCTATGTCTAAGACCTCTGTACGAACCTAAATCCATCAATGCTTTGATATCCAAAGTCACTTTCTTTCTAAGATCACCCTCCACCATAACATTCTCTTGAATATCATTACGAATCGTTGCCGCTTCCGCATCTGACAATTCATGTACTCTTTTGTTATAGTCAACGCCAGTTCTATCAAGAATTTGTCTTGACGTTGTTAAACCGATACCATAAATGTAAGTAAGCGCATACTCCATTCTTTTCTTTTGTGGTAAATCAACACCTGCAATACGTGCCATGTTTATCCTTGTCTCTGTTTATGTTTTGGATTTTTACAAATCACGCGTACGATACCCTTGCGTTTGATTACTTTACAATCATCACACATTTTTTTTACTGATGGTCTAACCTTCATGGTTACTCCTACGTTATATTTGCACCTAAAGTGTTCATGACACTCATAATTTGCGTGGATTATGGAAGTTTCATAATCCAACCCTTGAGTAATCGGTGCTGCTTAATCAAAGATTCTTCGCGCAGTTTTCCATTCTTCACATTTGTAAAGAAGGATGTGGATTATACCGAAATGTTTATTAAATAAATCTTATGGAAATATAGATAGGCTTCAATACCTAAAATAGGAAGAAGAGCAGGGAAAATACTGCTCTTATTTGTATCTAAATGTGATACGACCTTTATCGAGACTGTAAGGTGTAAGCTCTACCTTGACAACATCTCCGGGGAGGATTTTGATATAGTGCATTCTCATCTTTCCTGCAATGTGACACAATACAATATGCTTATTATCAAGCTCTACCCTAAAAGTAGCATTCGGCAACGCTTCAACTACTTTACCATCGATCTCTATGACATCATCTTTCGCCATGTTGTTATTCCTTTATTGGTTTCACTTTATTGAAATTTATGCTTCTGTTAAGATGCGTGCTTTGCCATCTACGATAGCCACTTGGTGCTCATAATGCGCTGTTCGAAGCTGGTCTTCACTGATGACTGACCATTTATCGGTCAACAATACTGGATTCCCACTCTTTTGACACACCATTGGTTCCAAACAAAACACCATCCCATTCTTGATCTTTGGACCCTGGTTTGGTTTCCCTTCAAGATAATTTGGAATGTTGGGCTCATCATGAGGCTTCGTACCGATCCCATGACCACAATAATCACGCAACGGTACAAATCCCGCTTCAACGATATATGTTTCAAGGATTTGCGTCAACTCTTTAAAACGCATCCCTTCTTGGATCGAATCGATCGCATGGTAAAGTGCCCCTTTAGCACAATCGATTAAAGCTTCATCCTCAGAAGAGACTTTCCCGACCGCCATCGTTATCGCAGCATCACCATAGTACCCATCTAATTTTGTCCCAATATCTAACCCTAACAAATCACCCTCTTGGATCACCCTGTCGGTAGGGACTCCATGGATGCATACTTCATTCACTGATGTGCACACTGATCCACTGAAACCATACAATCCCTTAAAAGAAGGTTCTGCCCCTTGTTCGCGGATATACGCTTCACCCAACGCATCAATCTCTTTAAGTGTCATGCCTGGTTTGATAATATTTTGGAGATATTGGAGTGTTTTACCAACGATCTCACCAGCTTTTTGCAGCTTGGCGATCTCATCAGGTCTACGAATAGCAATAGCCATTAGAGACCTACATTACCTAATACATCGTATTGGTTCATGGTTCTTTGCGCTTCGATTTTTCTCATCGTATCCAATGCTACTTGAACGATAATCAATACCGAAACACCACCGAAGTAAAAAGATGCGCCAATCCCAGAGATCAACATAAATGGCACCGTTGAAATCAATGCCAAGTAAACCGCACCTGAACCTGTCAACCTACTTGCGATTTCATTCAAGAACTCTTTGGTATGTTCACCTGGTCTTACTCCCGGCACAAACCCACCTTGTCTTTTCAGGTTGTCAGCGATATCTTTCGCATTAAATGCGATAGAAGCATAAAAAAATGCAAAAAACATGACCAGGAAGAATGTCACCACATTAAATGTCACTCCTCCTGGGTGCAACGTATCGGCAATCGCCATCACCATCGGTGAAGTGCTTGATTGAAGCACTGTCAATGGAAACATCAAAATTGCCGATGCAAAGATTGGAGGGATAACGCCTGAAAGATTCACTTTTACAGGAATATAGTTCATCACCCTTTTTGCTTGATTTTGCATAATCGTTTTTCTAGAATAAGAGATTGGAATTCTTCTTTCTCCCAATTCTACATAGATGATTGAGACAATCGTCATCAAGATAATCGCAATAATTGCCAATACGACCAAGAAATTCATCTCGCCCGCATTCACTGCTCTGATTGTATTACCTATCGCTGATGGCAATCCTGAAACGATACCCGCAAAAATGATCAATGAAATACCGTTTCCGATACCTTTTTGCGTAATCTGCTCACCTATCCACATCAACAACATCGTACCTGTCAACATCGAAAAAGTTGTAATCACTGTAAAGATCATCGGATCGATCATCACGGCACTTTGCCCTGCACGCCCGGTCATACTTTGAAGCCCCATAGAGACACCAACTGCCTGAACTACAGTGATAAAAATCGTTGCATAACGAATGATCTGCATATATTTTTGCATACCGTCACGTTCTTTTTTCATTTGACCAAGTGCTGGGAAAGTTGCTGCGAGTAGTTCCATGACGATGGAAGCTGTGATATAAGGCATGATACCTAAGGAGATAATACTCAAACGTTGCACCGCATTACCGGAGAACATATTCATTAGCCCAAGGGCATTGTTTGAATTGCTGTCAAAGAACTCTTTGATCACATTCAAATCAACACCAGGTGTTGGGATGTAGGCTAAAACTCTATACGCAAAAAGAAATCCTAGTGTCACTAGGATTTTTTGTGTTAAAGCGTTACCCATGATTATTTTCCGCTAGTTGTAACAGCGTCATCTTTGATTTTAGCTGCAAGCTCTTTTGCGGATGCACCGATCAACTTTACTTTTGTTACATTTTTTTGCAATTTATGCACTGATTTGATCGTCTCAAGTGTAATCTCAGCAAGCTCAGCGATTGATTTGATTTTTTCCACATTGATTACATAAGGTTTTTCAATTCTTGATGTGAACCCGATTTTAGGAAGTCTTTTATAAAGTGGTTGTTGTCCACCTTCAAAACCTCTCTTTTTGTTGTAACCAGCTCTTGCTTTTTGACCTTTGTTACCTTTACCTGCAGTTTTACCTGTTCCTGAACCCTGACCACGTCCAATTCTTTTTCTATTTCGCGTTGAACCTGGAGCCGGTTGTAAATTATGTAAACCCATACTTTACCCCTTATGCTTTAATTCTTGTAAGGGCTTGAATCGTTGCTCTTACTAAGTTATTTGGGTTGTTTGACCCAATTGATTTTGAAAGTACATCTTTCACCCCTGCGAGTTCAAGTACTGGTCTAGCAGCACCACCGGCGATAACCCCAGTACCCTCACTTGCTGGTCTAAGTAGGATTCTACTCGCATTGAACTTGTGCTCAATATCGTGTGCGATCGTCGTACCTTTGATGTTTACTTTCACTAGGTTTTTGTTTGCATCGTCTACCGCTTTTTTGATCGCATCTGGTACTTCTTTTGCCTTACCAAAACCATATCCAACCGTACCGTTTCTATCGCCGATTACCACGAGCGCAGTAAATCTAAATCTTCTACCACCCTTTACAACCTTAGTAACACGACCGATATTTACGATTACTTCTTCAAATTCTTTTTCAATTGCTTGATTTTCCATCATGTTTCCTTAAAACTTTATTCCGGCTTCTCTAAGTGCATCAGCAAATGATGCAACAACACCGTGGTAAAGGTAACCATTTCTGTCAAAAACAACAGTGTCAATCTTTTTAGAAGCAAGGTTTTGAGCCATCTGAGCAGCTACTTTTTTTACATCTTCTTGATTTACTTTCAAACCAAGTTTTCTTCCGTCTGCTGCCGCAAGAGTCGTTCCAGTAGCATCATCAATTGCTTGTGCATAAAAATGTTTATTCGATTTAAATACACTCAATCTTGGTGTCGTTTCCGTACCGAAGATTTTACCTCTTACTCTAGCTTTTCTTTGAGCGCGAAGTTTATTTTTTCTTTTTTGAATACTTTTTAACATCTATCGCTCCTTATTTCTTCGCTGACTTACCAGCTTTTCTGATGATGTGTTCATCAGAATACTTCACACCTTTACCTTTGTAAGGTTCTGGTGGTCTAAAGCCTCTAATCTCAGCTGCAACTTGACCCACTACTTGCTTGTCTGAACCTTTTACAGTCACGACGTTTTTCTCTACTGAGATTTCAAGCCCTTCTGGGATCGCATAATTGATCGGGTGTGAAAAACCTAGTTGCATTACTAATGTTTTACCTTCAACCGCTGCTCTGTAACCCACACCATTGATCTCTAATGATTTAGAGTATCCTTGGTCTAACCCAACGATGATGTTATTAAAAAGGGCTCTATATGTTCCCCAATACGCAGCATCTTGCTTTCCATCAGCGATTCTAGTGAATGTAACTTCTGAACCATCGATGCTGATTCCAACTCTGCCATGTGTTTCAAGTCTTTTTTCAAGATTGCCTTTTTTAGCCACGAGAGTCGTACCGTCTAGTGATACTTGAATACCACTTGCCACAGTTACTGGTCTTTTTCCTATTCTTGACATCTTTTCTTCCTTACCAAATACTACAGATTACTTCGCCACCGATTCCACGTTTAAACGCTTCATCGTTAGCAAGTACGCCTTGGCTTGTTGATACAACCAAAGTTCCATAACCATTTTTAAATGTTTTAATTTCATCTTTACCTTGGTGGATACGTCTACCAGGCTTAGAGATTTTTTTGATCTCATTGATCACGCTTTTTTCTTTCTCGTCGTACTTCAGTACCACTTGAATCGTTTTTTTGTTACCGTCTTCATTCACTTTAAAACTCTCAAGGTATCCTTTATCTACAAAAATAGATACCGTCGCCTCGATCGTTTTTGAGTGAAGAAGGGTTGTTACATCTAGTCTTCTTTGCGCAGCATTTCTTATACGAGTAAGAGAGTCTGCAATTATGTCTGTCATCATACGTCTTTTCTCCTTACCAGCTTGCTTTACGCATACCAGGGATTAACCCTTCGTTAGCCATTTTTCTTAGGCACACACGACAAATACCGAAATCTCTATACACAGAGTGCGGTCTACCACAGATGTTACATCTTGTATATGCTTGCGTAGAGAATTTTGCTTTTCTCTGTTGCTTTGCTATCATTGATTTCTTAGCCATTAGTTTCTCCCTTTAGCGAAAGGCATACCAAGTTTCTCTAAAAGTGTAAATGCCTCTTTATCGTCTTCTGTACTTGTTACGAACGTGATGTTCATACCGTGTGTTTTGATAATTTTATCAAACACTACTTCAGGGAACATCAACTGCTCTTGAAGACCGAAGTTATAGTTACCACGACCATCAAAACCTTTTCTTGGTGTCCCTCTAAAGTCTTTCACTCTTGGAAGAGCGATAGAAACAAGTTTATCCAAGAAGTTATACATATTGTCACCTCTAAGTGTTACCTTGATACCACTTGGTGAACCTTCTCTCGCTTTAAAACCTGCTACCGATTTTTTCGCATTCACGATCACTGCTTTTTGTCCTGCGATCAACGAGATAGTGTCTGCCATATTTGCGATCAATTTGGTATCTTTACCTTCTTCACCGGCACCTACAGAGATCACTATCTTCTCAAGCTTCGGAGTCTGCATCGCATTTTTTGTGCCGCACGCTTCTCTGAGTGCAGGTACGATGTCATTGTACTTTTGCTTCATTCTACTCATAGGATTAACCCTCTACTTTTTTTACATTTGAGATATGGATTGG
>JBEARN010000064.1:0-7438 GCA_041163165.1 Pseudomonadota bacterium | reverse complement strand
GGTCGATGAACCAGATAAATATTTGCATTTTTTTACTGAAGTGGTAGGTAAAACGGCAAGGCTTATGGCACAGTGGCAGGCAGTGGGGTTCAACCATGGGGTAATGAATACGGACAATATGTCTATCCATGGTTTGACGATCGATTATGGTCCTTATGCCTTTTTGGATGATTATGATGTAGAGAATATCTGCAACCATACCGATCATCATGGACGCTATTCTTTTGGCAACCAACCGAGCATCGGTGGATGGAATCTCAAGGCATTGATGCATGCGCTTTCTCCTTTGGTTCGGATGGAAAGAATGGAGAAAATCCTTGAGCGTTACGCGACTTATTATCGCAAACATTATCTTTACTTTATGGGAAAAAAATTGGGATTATCTGAGCAAAAAGAAGAAGATGCCGCATTGATTGAACATTTGCTTGGGATGATGCAAGGATTGCAGATAGACTATACCCTTTTTTTTAGAACATTAAGCCGTTACGATGGTGAGAGAACGGCTCTTTTGCATTTGGCGCTTTACCATAGACCGATGCATGATTGGCTTGATGCATACGATAAAAGACTGGAAGCCGATGCGCTAAGTATCAAAAATAGACACCAACAAATGCTTCGGACCAATCCAAAATTTGTGCTCAAAAATTATATCCTTCAAGAAGCGATAGAAGCAGCAGAAAATGGTGATTTTAGTCTTGTTGCAAAACTTTTTGAGATCGCACAATCTCCTTACGCTGAGCATGAAGGGTATGAGCGATGGGCAGAAGCAACCCCAAGCGTGTTTAAAAACAAGAAGCTAAGCTGTAGCTCTTAGCAGTTATAATCTTGCTTTACATATTGAAAATCAAGGATAGAATATGACATTGGAAGAGGTACAAAACAGCATTAGAAGCGAGGTAGGGGTGCTCCTCTATTTTTCTGGAGAAAACTGCAATGTTTGCCATGCACTCAGACCCAAGTTTAAAGCCCTTTTTGATGCAGAATTTCCACAGATCACGCAGATCTATCTTGATGCCCATGATAATGCAGAGATCTCAGCCCATTTTCAAGTCTTCTCAGTGCCGACGATGTTGGTTTTTTTAGATGGGCGTGAATTCATACGAGACGGAAGAGCAGTGAGCCTTCACCAGATGAGCGAGAAGCTCAAACGCCCGTATGGGATGATGACGGAGTAATGGTTTAGTTTTTTAAATAGTGCAAAAACTCATCCTTGGAGATGTAGCCTGTAAATTGTTTTTCGATTGCTTCTGTTTGGGGATTGACCACATAAAGTGTCGGGGTTAAGGCATTGGTGGCAAACTGTTTAGGAAACTGTTTGGTTTTGAAATTGAGTAGTACCGGCACAAATTTTTCGTGTATGTCAGCATCGACAGAAACCTTGCTTAAAACCTTGTCTTCAAGTTTGTGACACCATGGACAAAATGTAGTGGTCATAAAAATAAGAAGCGGTTTTTTGATCTCTTTGGCTTTTTGAAGCGCTACAGTATACTCTGTTTCATAGTGCATCGTTGCAGCGAAGTTTTTGGCTTGTACAGGGGTGTTCGCTTCTGCGAGATTGGTATTGTCTTCACGCCATTCACGCTCAAACTTGTCCAGCATCTCTTCCGTCATTTCGATGATACTTTCACTTAACGCTTCTTTGTCCTTCACTCTTGCGACGTGTTTGAGATCTTGATACGTGATCGCAAAAACTTCTTTCTCGTTTCTTGGTAAGTATTCTCCTATAGAGAGTTCTAGCTGGATCGCTGCTTCATTTTCCACAGAAAAATCATTGAGCACCAACACCAATACGCGTGAGGAGTGTTTGCTCACATCAATTCCAAGCTCCTTGGATTTGGAAACCAGCATCTCTTCTAGTTCGCGGTTAAGGCTTTTATCAACAGCATTGGACATATTGGCTACGTGTGGTTGAAAGTTTTTGACATCGGTCAGGACAAAAAAGGTTTGGGCTAAAAGATGTAACGGTAAGAGGATTAAAAGAAAAAGGTAACGCAATAGTGTCATGTTTTACTTCTTTGTAATAATCGAAATGTTTTTAAAATCTTTTGTTTTTAGGATATCTACAATATCGACAAAATATTGAAACTGGCTGCTTTTATCCATGCGTAAAGCGATCAGGTCTTTTTTGGCATCAAGTTCGAGTATCTTTTCTTTGATACGCTCTAAAGGAAGTTCCTCACCCTGATAAGAGTAAACCCCTTCTTTGTTGACAGCGATCTGGATGCTTTTTTTCTCTTCGCTTTTTTTGGAGCTGGCACTTGGAAGGTCTATCTGCACGCTTTGGTTTTTTACAAAAGTAGCAGTGGCTAGGATGATGACGAGCAACACCAGTACGATATCGATGAATGGAACGACATTCATCTTGTCAAAGCGTTCGCGTCTCATTGTTATTTGGTATCCTGCAAAATTTCCCATTCAACAAGAAGTCTATCTACTTTCGTTAAGAGGGCATTATAAAACACTGTTGCAGGGATCGCTACGACCAAACCAGCTGCGGTTGCTTTGAGTGCTAAAGCCAAGTGTTTCATGATCTCCCCTGGGTTGACCTCATTTTGTTGGTCACCGATGATGTAAAAAGTGAGAATGATCGCAAGTACGGTACCAAGCAACCCAACATAGGGAGCGTTAGAGCCTATGGATGCAATAGTAGAAAGACGTTTAGAGAGGTCTAGTTCTAGCTTTTTTTGATTGGTGTAAGATCTTAAATTCACCGCACGATAAAATAGAATTCTCTCTATCGTGTAAGCAACAGTAATAAAACTTAAAAAAAATAGCAACCCTATGATGCCGTAATCAATTGTATTTTTTAGTTGTTCAATGGGCATGATTTCCCCTCATAAAATAAAATGGATTTGATTATAGTGAATTAGTGTTGAAAAACGGTTAAGAAATATTTTCTTTTTTTCACTAAAAATGCACAATAAATGGCAAAAATCGATTTTAAGATAGCCAGCATCGATTTTAAGCGTTTTTCTCCCTTTTTATTTAAGCCCAACTTGGATACAATCAATGAATTTTTTGTAAAAATCTACCCAATCAAAGGAAATGCATGGCTGATCTGTTTGACGACCAACAAAATACGGGACAAGTTCTCATCGAAGATAGCATGAGAAATAGTTATCTTGACTATTCTATGAGCGTGATCATCGGTAGAGCATTACCAGATGCAAGAGATGGTTTAAAACCTGTACATAGAAGAATCCTTTATGCGATGAATGAGTTGAGTTTGGGGCATAGAAGTCCTTATAAAAAATCTGCTCGTATCGTCGGAGACGTGATCGGTAAGTATCACCCGCATGGTGACAATGCCGTCTATGATGCGTTGGTACGTATGGCACAAGACTTTTCGATGCAGGCACCTTTGGTGGATGGACAAGGAAACTTTGGTTCGATCGATGGTGATAATGCTGCTGCGATGAGATATACTGAAGCACGTATGACGAAGATCGCCGAAGACCTTTTGAGTGATCTTGAGAAAGATACGGTGGATTTCGTGTCAAACTATGATGATTCGATGCAAGAGCCGGATGTCCTTCCTTCACGTGTTCCTAACCTGCTTCTCAATGGTTCAAGCGGTATTGCCGTGGGTATGGCGACAAATATCCCTCCTCACCGTATCGATGAGTTGGTTCAAGCATTGGTGATGCGTATCGATGATCCTCAAATAGAGATCGAAGATTTGATGGAAGTGATGCAAGGACCTGACTTTCCAACAGGTGGTATCATTTTTGGACGCAAAGGGATCACGGATGCGTATATGACAGGTAGAGGGCGCATCAAGGTGCGTGCGAAAACACACATAGAGCAAAAAGGTTCAAAAGAGATCATTGTGATCGATGAACTTCCTTTCCAAGTCAACAAAGCTAGACTGATCGAAAACATTGCGCAACTCGTAAGAGACAAGCAAATCGAGGGTATCTCAGAATTGCGCGACGAATCAGACAGAGAAGGGATCCGTGTCGTGATCGAGCTTAAGCGTGATGCGATGAGCGAGATCGTGCTTAACAACCTTTTTAAAAGTACCCAGATGCAAGTGACGTTTGGTATCATCATGTTGGCTATCGCGAACAAAGAGCCAAAAGTCTTTACACTTATGGAGCTTTTAGACCTTTTCTTAAAACATCGAAAAACGGTTGTGATTCGAAGAACGATCTTTGATCTTGAAAAAGCAAGAGGGAGAGCGCATATCTTAGAAGGGCTAAAAATCGCTGTTGATAACATCGATGAGGTGATCAGAATCATCCGTGCTTCTTCGGATGATACAGAGGCGAAAGATAGCCTTATATCAGCATTTAAACTCTCCGAGATACAAGCAAAAGCGATCTTGGAGATGAGACTTAGACGTCTTACTGGGCTTGAGATCGAGAAGATTGAAAATGAACTCAAAGAGTTGCTTACGCTTATCGCTGAACTTGAAGGGATCCTCAAGAGCGAAGAGAAGATCAATGGTATCATCCGTGCAGAACTTGTAGAAATCGGTGAAAAATACAGCACACCAAGACGTACGGAAATCGTAGATGATTATGATGATATCGACATCGAAGATTTGATCCCAAATGAGCCTATGGTTGTCACGATTACCCATAGAGGATATATCAAGCGTGTACCGCTGAAGCAATACGAAAAACAACACCGTGGTGGTAAAGGTAAAATAGCCGTCACAACCTATGATGATGACTTCATCGAAAGATTCTTTACTTCAAATACACATGATACGTTGATGTTTGTGACAGATCGAGGACAGCTTTACTGGCTCAAAGTGTATCGTATTCCAGAAGGGTCTCGTGTAGCGAAAGGAAAAGCGGTAGTGAACCTTATCAATCTTCAACAAGATGAGAAGATTATGGCGATCATCCCTACGAGCGATTTTGAAGCCGATAAAGGGTTGGTATTCTTTACGCAAAATGGTATCGTCAAACGAACCAATCTTTCCGAGTACTCTAACATAAGAAGCAATGGTGTAAGAGCCATCAACCTGGATGAGGATGATACCCTCGTAGATGCGAAGATCGTTTGGCCAAATACAAAGTGGCTTTTTGTAGCGACGAAAAAAGGTCTTTGTATCCGGTTTAAGGTAGAAGAAGCAAGAGAGATCGGGAGAGTGTCTCGTGGTGTAACAGCGATCAAGTTTAAGATCAAAGATGACTACGTGTGTGGTGCTACGACGATCGAAAACGAAGAAGATGAACTCTTAATGATCAGTGAAAAAGGTCTTGGTAAACGTACGACAGCGAGTGAATACCGAGAGCAAAACCGTGCTGGTAAAGGGGTCATTTCTATGAAATTGACCGAGAAAACAGGAGATGTAATCGGTGTAGTCTTTGTAGAGGAAGACAAGGACCTTATGTGTCTTACAAGTATCGGCAAGATGATACGTGTCGATATGGAGCAGATCAGAAAAGCAGGGCGTAACACTTCGGGTGTAAAGATCGTGAATGTAGATGCGAAAGATAAAGTGGTAAGCATCGCAAAATGTCAGCAAGAAGAAGATGACGGCGATGATTTCGAAATGACAGATGATACTTTAGGATTAGAATAACGTGAAAAAATATAATGTAGCAGTGGTAGGCGCGAGTGGTGCCGTAGGCGAAGAGCTTTTTAGGGTTTTAGAAGAGGTAAAGTTTCCCATTAATGATGTATTGCCGCTTGCAAGTGCAAGAAGTGTTGGTGAAGAGGTAGAGTGTCAAGGAAAAAAATATAAGATAGAAGAGTTAACCAAAGAGGTTTTTAAAGGAAGAAATATCGATATCGCTTTCTTCTCTGCAGGCGGAAGCATTTCGGCTGAGTATGCGAAGTATGCTGTGGAATCGGGCGCGGTAGTCATAGACAACACATCATACTTTAGAATGGATCCGAATGTACCGCTTGTAGTGCCAGAGGTGAACCCTGAAGATATAGCACTATGGAAAGAGACTGGGATCATAGCAAATCCAAACTGTTCTACGATCCAAATGGTGCAACTACTCAAACCGTTGCATGATCTTTATGGGATCAAAAGAGTCGATGTGAGTACCTATCAAGCGGTGAGTGGTGCAGGGAAAAAAGGGATGAAAGAGCTTGTTTTGCAGATGCAAGCGTTCTTTAATTTCTCTTTGGATCACGCGAAAGTAGAAGCGTTTGCGCATCAGATCGCGCTGAATGTCATTCCTCATATCGATGTACCTCTAGAAAATGGTTACACCAAAGAAGAGATGAAAATGGTCAATGAAACCAACAAAATCATGCATACGGCATTTGCCGTTTCGGCAACATGTGTACGTGTACCTGTGTTGAGAAGTCACTCTGAAGCTATTACAGTTACTTTCAATGAAGGTGTGAATGTCGATGTGAAAAAAGTGAGAGAAGTACTTGGTGCGTTTGAAAACGTAACCGTGATCGATGATATCGCAAATAAAAAGTACCCGATGCCGATCATCGCTACCGACACAGATGAAACCTATGTAGGACGTATCAGAAAAGATCTCTTTTCAGATAATATTGTCCACCTTTGGGGCGTGGCTGACCAAGTCAGAGTCGGGGCTGCGACGAATGCGGTAAGAATCGCACAAAAATGGATCAAAATCCAGGAGAAAAACTGATGTTAGAGAGAGTGTTTGAAGGGGCGATTTGGCGTAGCCGTTTTGTAGTGCTTTTGGCTGTTATCTTTGGTTTGATTGGGGCATTGATACTTTTTGTAGTCGCTTCACTTGATGTTTGGCATGTAGCAATTCACACTTTTCATGTAGTGATCTCCGGCGTGCATCCTGAAAAATTTCATGAAGATATAGTGGCAGGGATTATCGGTGCGGTTGATCTGTATCTTATCGCGGTAGTATTGTTCATTTTTGCTTTTGGTTTGTATGAACTTTTTATTTCAGATATTGATGCAGCCGAAGGACACAATGGTTCAAAACTTTTAGCGATTCATGATCTTGATCAACTCAAAGATAAGATCGCAAAAGTGATCGTCATGGTTCTTGTGGTCAACTTTTTTCAACGGGTATTGCATACCAGTTTTGGTACGGCATTGGAGATGTTGTATTTTGCACTCTCGATCGCAGCATTGGCTGTGGGATTGTATTTTTTAGGGAAAGTAGGTAAACATTAATGGGTAAAATATTTGTAGATGCATGTTTAGGAAAAGAAACACCATACACGCCTGTATGGATGATGAGACAAGCGGGGCGTTACTTGCCGGAGTATATGGAAGTAAGAGCTTCTGCGGGGAATTTTCTCAACCTTTGTCATGACCCTAAGAAAGCAGCAGAAGTCACCATCCAGCCACTCGATATCGTAGGGGTGGATGCAGCGATTTTATTTTCTGATATTCTTGTGATCCCAGATGAGATGGGAATGGACTTGAGTTTTGTTAAAGGGGAAGGTCCAAAGTTTTCTGATCCGCTTACGTCACAAGCTGACCTTGATAGATTGATCGGCGGTGAGGAAGCAGCGAGTAAGC
>JBEARN010000063.1:0-7497 GCA_041163165.1 Pseudomonadota bacterium | reverse complement strand
TTTGAATCTCTCCTTTGAAAAGAGACGGCGCATATTCAAGAATCTCATCCACCGTATAGGTCAGAACAGGCGCTACTAATCCTAACATCGATTTAGCGATATGTGCCATCGCCGACTGTGTTGCTCTTCTTACAGAACCATTTTGAGCTTCACAGTACAGTCTATCTTTGGTAATATCCAAATAGATACCAGAAAGTTCATTCGTAATAAAATGATTTAATACTGCAAACCCTCTCAAAAAGTCATGTGCCTCAAAGTTGGATTTGACCAAAGCAAATACTTTTTCTCCCTTCGCAAGAATCCATCTGTCTAGTTCACCATATTCATCATCGCTGACATAACTCATAAGATCATCGATATTTGCCATCAAAAATCTAAACGTATTTCGTATCTTTCTATACTGTTCTGCGGTTTGCTTTAAAATTCCATCAGAAATTTTCAAATCTGACTGATAATCCGAAAGTGCTACCCAAAGTCTCAAGATTTCAGAACCATACTCTTTGATCACTTTATCCGGAGCGACTACGTTCCCCTTAGATTTAGACATCTTTTCGCCCTTTTCATCGACAGTGAAACCATGCGTAATCAAAGTTTGGTAAGGTGAAACACCATTCAAGGCTGCCGAGAGTAGCAATGAAGACTGAAACCAACCTCTATGCTGGTCACTTCCTTCGATATAAAGTGATGCCGGGTAGTTCCCTGCATCATAATTGCCGCTTTTAAGGACCGAATTCCAAGTCGAACCAGAGTCGAACCATACATCCAAAATATCTGTAATCTTCTCCAGCATGTCAGGATTGTGATTTGAATTTGCAGGGAGCAGTTCCGCGATACTCATAGCGTACCAAACATCAGCTCCATGTACATCAAATAGTGACGCTACATGCGAAAGGACATCGTCATCCAAGATCACTTCTTTGGTACTTTTATTCCTAAAAAAAGCGATTGGCACACCCCAAGAACGCTGACGAGAGATACACCAGTCTGGTCTCCCCTCTATCATCGGCTTGAGCCTATTTTTTGCTGATTTCGGATAAAAGTCTACATTTTCAACCGCATTGAGCGCATTCTCTCTTAGTGTATTTGTATCTCCATTGCCTTTATCATCAATGGAGATAAACCATTGGTTCGTTGCTCTGTAAATGAGTGGTTTTTTCGTCCGCCAACAATGCGGGTAAGAGTGAACAAATTTACTTTGCTTTAAAAGCGCGTCCCCTAAAAGCTCCAAGATTGGTTCGTTGGCTTTAAAGATATGCATTCCCACAAAGTTTTCACTATTTGGGAGAAGGTTGAGTCCTTTAACGCTCTCATCATAACACCCACGTTCATCCACAGGCATCACAACATCAAGACCATATTTGAGCCCTACTTTGTAGTCATCTTCCCCGTGACCTGGAGCTGTATGTACGCACCCTGTACCACCATCCATCAAAACATGATCACCCAATACTACTTTAGATGTACGACCATTGAGGGGGTTGATCGCTAAAAGGTTTTCCATCTCTGTTGCAGCGATCTTTCTACTTGCATGCCCAGCGACTACGCCCTCTTCTATCATCACATCATAACGTGCTTCAGCGAGGATATGGCCATCATCAGTCAGCACATACATCTCATCAGGATTAAGAGAGATACCTGTATTTGCAGGAAGCGTCCAAGGTGTCGTTGTCCAGATCACCAACCCTGCTTTCCCCTCTACACCGATCTTCTCTTTTGCCGCATCACTTAACTCAAAATGAACATAGATCGAATAATCTTCTTTATTTTCATACTCCACCTCTGCATCTGCAAGTGCCGTTTGTGCTGCCCACGACCAAAAAATAGGCTTGTGTCTTTCAACCAAAAAACCTTTTTTAGCGATATCACAGAGTGTTCTATAAATATTGGCTTCAAACTTGAAATCCATTGTCACATAAGGGTTCTCCCAGTCGGCGATGACACCTAAGGATTTAAATCCCTTTTTTTGTATATCGACAAATTGAGTTGCATGGTCACGACAAAGCGCTCTAAACTTTTCAGTTGCCATCGCCTCTTTTTTCTCTTTGCCAAGCTTCTCTTCTACTTTTTGTTCGATTGGTAAACCATGACAGTCCCAGCCTGGTGTCATACGTACTGCTTTACCTTGAAAATAGTGATATTTTAAAATGATGTCTTTGAGTATTTTATTGAGCGCATGACCGATATGGATCTCACCGTTGGCATACGGAGGTCCATCATGTAGCGTAAACATTTCAGCGCCTTCACGCTTACTTTTCATCTGTTCATAGATGTTTCCATCAAACCATGTTTGATATTTTTTAGGTTCGTTCTCGGGGAGGTTTCCACGCATTGGAAAGTCTGTTTTAGGAAGGAGCAATGTATCTTTATAATCCATCTGTGATAATACCCTTAGTCATTATTATCTCGTGATTGTACCTAAAAGAGCATTAGAAGCTACTTTTGATACAATTGGCTTATGAAAAATATGCAACCTCTTTTAGAAAACATTGTCAAAAAACTCACCCAAGAGAACCAAACGATCTCGTTTGCAGAAAGCTGCACTGGTGGTAGAATCTCCGCAGCTTTTACTGCTATAGCAGGTGCTTCAGCGATCTTGCATGGTGCTTGCGTCACTTACTCTAATGAGATTAAACATCTTTGGCTAGGGGTGAGCAATGAAGTGCTCGAAAAAGAAGGGGCTGTGAGTCGCGCGTGCGTAGCGCAAATGCTCGAGGGGATTCAAAAACTGACCGATTCAGACTATGCCGTAGCAGTTTCAGGTATCGCGGGACCTACAGGCGGGACAGAAGTCAAACCAGTCGGAACGGTCTATATCGGTCTTCAAACTCCTTTGATGCAGGAGGTATATCATTGCCATTTTCATGGACCAAGAGAAGCGGTTCAGGAACAAGCGACTGTCTTTGCCATAGAGAAAGTCGCCGAAGCTTTAAATTTACATCTTTTCCCGTAATCGTCTTGACAATGAAAGCTTTCTGAGCTATAATTCCGTCCACTTATTTACGAATGAGTGTGAAAAATATGTGACCTTTTAGCTCAGTTGGTAGAGCAACTCCCTTTTAAGGAGTGGGCCCATGGTTCGAATCCATGAAGGGTCACCACTATTATCAATGCGGCGGTAGTTCAGTTGGTTAGAATACCTGCCTGTCACGCAGGGGGTCGCGAGTTCGAGCCTCGTCCGCCGCGCCAGTTATAGATGCAAGACCTTTTAGCTCAGTTGGTAGAGCAACTCCCTTTTAAGGAGTGGGCCCATGGTTCGAATCCATGAAGGGTCACCATCGATAACATGATAATATTTTTTGGTCGCTTAGCTCAGTTGGTAGAGCGCTACCCTTACAAGGTAGATGTCACAAGTTCGAGTCTTGTAGCGACCACCATTTTAACGATTTTATGTTTTTTATGGTTCATGGATGACCCTTTCATCTAGTGGCCAAGGATATTACGTTTTCAACGTAAAAACAGAGGTTCAAATCCTTTAGGGGTCGCCATCTTGTCCAACAAACATAATCAATATGCGGTCGCTTAGCTCAGTTGGTAGAGCGCTACCCTTACAAGGTAGATGTCACAAGTTCGAGTCTTGTAGCGACCACCATTTAAGTATTGTAGTAGTACAATACGCCACCAACAAACATGCGGCGGTAGTTCAGTTGGTTAGAATACCTGCCTGTCACGCAGGGGGTCGCGAGTTCGAGCCTCGTCCGCCGCGCCATTTTTTCAAATTTTCCAATTGCAAAATTTACATTGAAAGCTTAAACAAGCGATTTACCACTTCGATCACTTTATCATAATTTGGCTCTTCTGTGATCTCTCTCACTACTTCTTTATAGGCGATTCTGCCATCTCTATCTACCACGTAGACTACTCTTGCAAAAAAACCTTCTAAAAAAACCGGTGCAGAGATCGTTGCCCCATATCTCAGTGCATTGTTAGCGTCTTTGTAGTCAGAGACTGTCATGATGTTGTTGATCTTATTATCAGAACAAAACTTCCCTATGGAAAAAGGAAGATCTTTGGAAACGATCATCACTTCAACATTTTTCATTTCACTTATTTTTTTATTGAAAGCGATCGTCTCTAATTTGCATACTTTTGTATCGAAAGAAGGAACAAATGCAATGACTTGCACTTTGTCTTTCTTGCCCCCTACCGTTACTTCAGAAAACTCTTTTGTCACTGCAGCAAAAGAAGGCGCATCCATGCCCACTTTAAGCCCATTGCTATTGAGTGTCACCTCTTCTCCTTTGAAGGTCACAGAAGTTGACCATGCAAATACCGTACCTAGGATCAATAAATATATTGTTTTCATCCAATCTCCTTTAAATTTAATCTGCTTTATTATACCATTGCATCACAAAAGTCACACCACTTTTATCGTTGTTTCTGACAGAGATCGTACCACCTATTTTTGCAATAATCTGCTTCGTCATATAAAGCCCCATACCCTTACTTTGCGTTGAAGTAGATGCTTTTGTCGATACATTCATGTCAAAAATTATATCTGTCAATTCATCTTTGATCCCTCCTGCATTGTCTGAAACTTCTAAAAAGATCCATTCATTTTGTTTTCGCAGATGAAATGCTATATTTCTCGGCTCAATACCATTTCTCACAAATGCATCTTTTGCATTTTGGATAAGATTGATGATCACGTGTTTAAACTCATTTTGGTACATCTGTATCTGCAAAGAGGTATCACCTTCAATCGTTACATTGATATGATGATGAAGGAGAACATCATCCAAGATCAAAAGTGAAGCTTCAATCATCGATGCGATATTGGTCAACTCTTTTTGTTTATTGTCTGCCAAAAATGTTCTAAATTCGGCTAATGTTTCGAGTGCAAAATTGGTTTGAACCATAATTTCATGAATATGATTCACTTCATTTGATTGGTCTTCATTTTTTTCTCTTCCGATCTTCAGAATCAATAATTCCGAAATAGTATGTATGGTCTGTAAAGGTTGTATCCATTGATGCGCTACAGAATCTACGATCTGACCTACTTGGGCATCTTTAGACTGTTTTAAAAGATACTTTTCTCTCTCTTCACCGATCAGCACCAACTCTTTTTGTCTCTTATTTTCATAAGATAAGAAAAGAAGCAACCCAAAAATACTAAGTACAATCCAAATAATAAAATAGATCAAACTCTCTTTTAAAACATCTAATTTTTTCGCTTCTTTTATGTAATTTTCCATCGAAAAATCGATAGTAAGTATCAACAAATGATCCTCATGTACGATCGGATAAAGATATGTCATCCAAACCCCTTCTATATCTTGCTGATAGTACTGAGGTTGTTGAGTCAAAACTGCTTCATTCCAGGATTTTGAGGAGGGATCAAATTTTTCATTGAAAGAAAATCGGTTTTTTTGATTGACTTCTCCATCAGCGATGATAAAAAAGTTTCCCTTATCGACCTTTGCAAGGAAAATATTTTTATACTTATCTATCTCAAAACTATATAAAAATCTTGAAAAGAATGCGTAAAATTTTTCATCCAAAGACTGGCTATCAAATTGGCTATCCAAACTGTCATGATAATACAATGCAATATTTTCACTGAGTTGTTCTACCTCATGAATCGCATGAATAAAACTCTCTTGCGTAATATTTTTTTTGATCGCGGTAAACTCATAAAACACGAAAAAGCTATAAAGAATAATGCCAACACTATAAAAAATAAAAAATAGATTTGATCTGAGTTTTTTCATTCTACATACTTTGCAAAAGATTCATCTACCTTCAATTTAAAATGATCCAGATACTTCTGATTTAACTTAAACTGTGGTCTTCCTTTACGATAATAAAACGCACCGATGACACCTTTCATATTTTTAAAATCATCATAGTTCGTCACAAAAATAGGTTTATTCTTGCACAATTCACTTGGCTTACAATAGGTAGAACCCCAACGAGAATAAAATACGATATCCGCTTCATCACAGGTATGAACGATCTTAAAATGATTCTCTTCTAAAAACAATGGTTCATTGCTTTGGCTGGTATAAACATGGACTATTTCCCCAGGGAACAACTTATGAAAAACATTCGTGTAGAGCTTTTGTGTATACTCAATGTCATTTTGATTCGCATACGCAAACAGTGTAAGAAGCATCACCCACAAAAGTTTCATTAGAATGTATATTCCAAAGTTAGCATAATCTTTTGGTCAATTGGAGATACTAGAAATGGGGGTTGTGGCAATTGACTGATATCCTCAAGTGGGCTACCCGATACAGCATTATGTATAAATTGTTGCTCTAGAGCATTGTCAAGTAGGTTTTCCACATTAAAGTGAATATTTAAGTTCTCACTATACTGATAATTTGCCCCTAAACTCAGGTCGTAATAAGTGCCATAATCTGTCTTATTTACAATCAACTCTTCAAATAGACTCAAGTTGTCATACCGATTTGAGTTTTGCACAACAAATCTGTGGTTTGTTGTATCGCTATGATTTTCTTGAGATTCAACATTTTCTACATAGTAAGAAAAAAATAATTTATTCACATTTTCAAACTGATGTGTCCAACGTAAAAGGAGTGTATTTCGTGTGACATCTTCAGTTGAATTAATCAAAAGCCCTACGCTATCTGTTCTCATGTAGTGATCAATCTTATCGTACGTATAAGTGAGATCATACACATTTTTTTCATCAGTATATTTGATTTTTTCTATCAAACTGTGTGTTTTGGGCTTCTCTAAACCATCAATCGGATTATGCAAATAAAGAGAATTGATAAGATAAGGCTCTATGGCTGATTCTTGATAGTAGTAAAAAGTTTGGAACATCCATTGATCATGCAAATAAGTATTTCCAATCCTTAACAACTTCATGTTGTTATCTTCAATCAAATTATCATTATTATTGTCCAAATTACTGTATTGGGCTGCAAATGTTAAGATTGAATTATCAAAGAGGTGATAGTTATCTTCAAAAAAACCAGTAACAACTTTTTGTTTTTTAATACCAATTTTCTAGGTATACCCGGACCAGTTTTAACATGATAGGTTACATATTTTTCATTACCATCACGTTCTTTGATTTGAACTACAGTAATACTATTACCATCTTCAAATGTGTAAGATTTGCCTACTAAATTATATTCATTCATTTTCTACGTTTTAGTTGTTTTGGATGTAGAGTTACAATATTGTGATACGTACCTTTGTATTTAATAGGCAAATCTACTGCAACATGAACCTTGGGAATATTTTCTTCGGTTAAAATATGTTCTAGTAAAACAGAACCCACAAAAGGAATGTTATTCCATTTTCCACTTACACGATCACCAATCAGATAAGTGGGTGGTGTTCTGTTTTTAGCAAAATATTTTGCAAGACTCATGATGTTTTATTTATCAGTTCTAAAGGTCTTGAATCTAGGAAAACGTAGAGAATAACTTCCATCCATATTTTGTGTAATAGCATCTGCCAACACTACAGCAGTTTGACCAATAATGCTATTACTGTTACTCCAAAAACTATCTCTATCAT
>JBEARN010000062.1:0-7500 GCA_041163165.1 Pseudomonadota bacterium | reverse complement strand
CAAAAAGAAGTGGCTGAAAAATTTGCAGCAAAAGTGAAACAGAAATCGTTTTCAGCGCTCTCTGTTCTTACGGCAACAGCAGGAGAAGGAATACTTTGTTTCGAGGTAGAAGCCGAAGCATTTATCCCTCCGCCTAATGTCACTTCCGCAGTACTTTTAATCAAGAAAGATCGGTCGATCAATGATGAGAAATTTGAAGCCTTTTTAAAGATTGCTTTTTCGCAACCACGCAAAAAGCTCTTCAAAAATCTTACGACTTTCTTTCCAAAAGATAAGGTTGATACTCTCTTTGCGCGATTGGATCTCGATCCGAATCTGCGCCCTCATGAAGCTGAGACATCTATTTATCATCGTATATATAATGAATTAAAGGATAATTTAGATGAACAACGATCAAAACAACGAAAGACCTCAAAATCAAGGTCAAGGAACGCCAAATTCGGATAAGCCAAGAGAAAGAAAACCAAACCCGCACAGACAACACCAAAACCGTTCTCATAACCCCAACAGAAAACCGAATCCAAATCGAGAGGGGAACAAGGGGCAAGGATTTCAAAACTCTCAAAACCAAAAAGAGGGGCAAAATCAACAAACCAATCCTAACCAAAAAAGTGACAACAAACCGAGCAACAACCGTCATAAACCAAACAACAAAAATAAAAGCAAAAGAAAAAATACTACTACCATAAGCGAAGCAATGAGAATCTCTCTAGAGGCAAATGCACGCGTTAAAGATGCTAGCATGAATCCATGGAAGCAGATCGATATGTCAAGCAAAGAAAGAGTACGCTTTACTCCGCTAGGAGGACTCGGTGAGATCGGTGGGAATATGGCTGTACTTGAGACAGAAAAAACAGCCATTATTATCGATGTAGGGATGTCATTCCCTGATGAGACGATGCACGGGGTTGATATTTTGGTACCTGATTTCTCTTACTTACATACACTCAAAGGGAACAAAGAAGTCGCTATCGTCATCACGCATGGACATGAAGACCACATCGGTGCGATGCCTTACCTTTTTAAAGAGTTACAATTTCCTATTTATGGTACGCCATTAGCCTTAGCCATGATAGAAAATAAATTTAATGAACATGGATTAAGCGCCCACACCAAACACTTCAACTTTGTTACCCTCAGAGAACAATACACTATTGGTGACCTTCAACTCGAATGGATGCACAACACCCACTCTATTATCGATGCTTGTTCTCTTGCTATCGAAACCCCTGCGGGGACGATTATCCATACGGCTGACTTTAAGATAGACCATACACCTATCGATGACCATACGATGGATTTGCATCGCTATGCTTACTATGGGGCTAAAGGTGTACTATGTCTTCTTTCTGACTCGACAAACTCTCACAACCCAGGGTTTACAAAGAGTGAGAAAGTGGTAGGAAAAACATTCGATGCCCTTTTTGATTTAGCAAAAGGTCGAATCATCATGTCTACATTCTCTTCAAATGTTCACCGTATCTACCAAGCGATGGAGAGAGGAGTGCAACAGGGAAGAAAAATCTGCGTCATTGGTCGTTCAATGGAACGTAATGTTGAAACCAATAGGGCTTTAGGATTTGTTGACATAGACGACAAGCACTTTATTGAAGTGCATGAGGTGCCAAAATATGCTGATCATGAAATATTGATCGTTACGACAGGTTCACAAGGTGAAACGATGGCAGCACTCAATCGTATGGCCACCGATGAGCATAGACATATTAAACTCAAACCAACCGATACCGTCATCATTTCAGCATCAGCTATCCCAGGAAATGAAGCTTCTGTTTCTGGACTCATGAACAAACTGATGAAATCTGGGGTAACAGTACGTTACAAAGAGTTTGGCGACATTCACGTCTCTGGTCACGCAGGACAAGAAGAACAAAAACTTATCTTACGGTTAATCCAGCCTAAATTCTTCCTCCCTGTACACGGTGAGTACAATCATATCGCAAGGCATGCAAAAACCGCTGTAGAGTGTGGTGTGGACGAGAGAAATATCCTTTTGATGAGCGATGGAGACCAAGTAGAGATCACGACAAAATACCTCAAAAAAGTCAAAACGGTAAAGAGCGGAAAAACATACATCGACAACCAAAACAATATGACGATCGAAAATGATGTTGTACTTGACAGACAAAAATTGGCAGAAGATGGTATCGTCAACGTAGTAGCACAAATCAGTCAAGAAAACCAAAAGATCATAGGAAAACCTGTAGTAACGAGTCACGGGCTTGTTTCAGACAAAGAGAGCAAAAAATTTGCAAATGAGATCGAAACACTTCTTGAAACAATGATGGTCAACATGAAACCTGAAGCACTTAAAAATCATAGAGACATCGAAAATGAGATTCGTAATGTTGTTCGCAAGCATGTTGTCCGGACCAAAAAGAGATACCCGCTCATTATCCCTACGATTTTTATCGTATGATACACTTCAAAAGCAGGGCTCTCCTGCCTTTATGAATTATGTTATAATCTCCAAAAACAAAGAAAAGAGTCAAGCATGGATCTGATCAAAATTGCACAAAACACCTTTCAGATAGAGGCAGATGCTCTTTATAAAGCATCGCAAAGATTAGACCAAAATTTTCTCGACGCTATCTCTCTTATTCTTAACACAGAAGGTAAACTGATCATCACAGGCGTAGGGAAATCGGGGCTTGTGGGTGCCAAGATGGCAGCAACCTTTGCCAGCACTGGGACATCAAGTTTTTTTCTTCATCCTACAGAAGCACTTCATGGTGATCTAGGTATGATCGGCAAAAAAGATACCCTTCTTGCGATTAGCAGCAGTGGAGAGAGCGAAGAGCTCACTAAAATACTGCCTCACATCAAACGGTTTAATATCCCTCTTATCGGGCTGACAGGGAACAAAAACTCTTCACTTGGCTCTTATGCAGATGTCTTTTTGGATATCTCTGTAGAAAAAGAGGCGTGTCCTTTAGGTGCAGCACCTACCACCTCTACGACTCTCACAATGGCACTTGGGGATGCCTTGGCTGTAGCGCTTATGGAGCAAAGAGGGTTTAAGCAAGAAGATTTTGCCTCTTTCCATCCAGGTGGCTCTTTGGGGAAAAAGCTTTTTGTCAAAATTAAGGACTTGATGAGAACGACCGATCTTCCTATAGTAAAAGATACGGCATTACTCAAAGATGCTATCGTCATCATGAGTGAGGGAAAATTAGGAAATGTATTGATCACCGACAGTCAAAATAGACTGATCGGCATCTTAAGCGATGGCGATCTTCGTCGTGCCCTCATGCAAGAAGACTTTAGTCTTGAGCATACGGCATTAGAATATGCCTGCAAAAATCCTAAACGCTATAATGATACGGAGCTTCTAGCAAGCGATGCGCTTGAGATTATCGAAGAAAGCCGGATACAACTACTGCCCATCACAACAACACAAGGAGAAATCATAGGTGTTTTACACATCCATGACCTTATCAATGCAGGAATCAAAAGCAAATGAGACTGAACAAATACATTGCACACCACACTAAATATTCGCGCAGAGATGCCGATAAGCTCATAGAAAATGGGGAAGTAACTCTCAACAAAAAAGTCATTAAAGAGTTTGGCTATGAAGTAGAGCAGGGGGATCACGTTTCTATCAAGGGTCGCCCCATCAAAGAACAACAAGAGATTACTGTCATCGTTTACAATAAACCAAAAGGTGTTCTTGTCACAAAAAAAGACGACAGGGATCGTACCACGATTTATCATAAACTTCCAGGGAAATACAGACACTTTACTCCCATAGGAAGGCTTGACTATGCTTCTGAAGGTCTTTTGCTTTTAACAGATTCGATAGAGGTTGTGACAGCCCTCATGGAGAGTGATCTAGACAGAACGTATAACCTAAAGATAGACAAACCGCTTTCAAATGAAATGGTTACCGCAATGAAAGAAGGGCTCACTCTTGAAGATGCTAGAGCAGGGGCGCATGAAAAAAGCAAGATTTACAGCATGACATTTGCCCCTTTTGTCCATTTTGAGATACGAGCGGAAGGGAAACATTTTACTAAGCTAAGGGTGACTATCAATGAAGGGAAAAATAGAGAGTTAAGACGATTTTTCGGTCATTTCGATGCAAAGATACTTGATTTGAAACGGGTTGCATTTGGGGGGATAGAACTAAATAATCTTCCAACAAATAAAACACGCTATTTTTCTCGTAAAGAGTATGATGATCTTCATAAGTTTATGAAAGAGAGAAAAAAGGCTGAGAAGAAATCACTTAAGTCATCGAAAGAGGATCCCAAGAAAGCATAACCGATGTCTACTTTAGCACTTAAATATCGTCCAAAAATGCTTGATGACTTTATCGGTCAGACACACCTTTTAAGCCCAGAGGCTGTTTTTCGCAAACTGATCTCTTCGGGAAAACTTTCACATACTTTCTTTTATGGGCCCCCAGGATGCGGGAAGACAACTTTGGCAAGGGTTATCGCATCGCTGATGGAAAAACCTTTTTATGAAATGAATGCTACCACGCTAAAGATAGAGGATATCCGGAAAATCTTTAAAGAATATGCGCAAGCACTTCAAAAACCTCTTATTTTTATCGATGAAATACATCGACTAAGTAAAAACCAACAAGAAGTTCTCCTTCCTTTTATGGAAAATCATGCCGCTTTGATTATTGGTGCTTCGACGGAAAATCCTTATTACTCTCTTACTGCTGCTATGCGATCGCGGTCTCATCTTTTTGAACTCACATCCGTACCGTCCGAAACTTTAGCTGCCTATCTTGAGACTATTTTAGCCCGTGAAAAGATAGCGATAGAAAAAGAAGCAAAAGAGTATCTTGTCTTTTCTAGTGGCGGCGACGTTCGTGCGATGCTTAATCTTCTTGAAAGTGCTCAAATCATAGAATCAACCATTACACTAAAAACACTGAAACAAATACGCCCTCACGCGATCCAAGCGGGTAGCTCTGAGAGCGAAAGTCATTATGAACTTACTTCTGCCATGATAAAAAGTGTGCGTGGTTCAGATATCAATGCTGCACTTTACTACCTTGCTCGACTTGTCGATGGTGGAGAACCTGCCGAATTTATCGCAAGACGTTTAGCCATCCTAGCAAGTGAAGACATAGGCAATGCAAATCCCCATGCCCTCAATCTTGCTAGTTCAGCACTGAATATCGTCAAACATATCGGTTATCCTGAAGCAAGGATCACCCTCGCACAACTTATTATTTACTTAGCTTCTTCTCCCAAATCCAATAGTGCTTATTTGGCGATCAATACTGCACTTCAAGAGATCGGAGCAGGAGAGATACACCCCGTCCCTTCTCACATCAAAACCCATGCTAAAACCTATCTTTACCCCCATGACTTTAACGGGTGGGTAAAGCAATCCTATCTTGCTACTCCCAAAACCTACTACCACAGCAAACAAATAGGTTTCGAGAAAACCCTTTACGAATGGCACGAAAAGATCACAAAAAACCACTAAAACACATTTCATACACATTTCTGTGTTATAATGAACATTATGCGAAAAAGGAAAAATATCATGAAAATACATCTATTAAAAACCACTAGTTTATCTATCGTAACACTGATGCTTTTAAGTGGTTGTGCTGGCAATGAAGCGCTACCAAATAATGCTACGCAAACCGGAGCAGCAACAGGTGCTGTAGCTGGAGCCGTGATCGGATACAATACAGGCAGTCATGCGGGGCGAAATGCGGTCATTGGAGCGCTACTAGGTACGGCTGTAGGCGCAGGCATCGGGAATGCTGTTGATACTCAAAATCCAGAGCCTGAAAACACAGGCGGCTGGGAATAATCAAAAAGGAGTTTACTTATGAAATCATACAAATCAACTATAGCAGCTTCTGTAGCTGCACTTATACTAACAGGATGCTATAACCAACCAGGACTTACACAAGACCAAAGCTATGATCGCACCAAAACAGGTGTAGCCACTGGTGCCATCGCCGGATCGATGATCGGGTACAATACAGGAAGCCATGATGCAAAAAGTGCTATCGTCGGTGGTTTACTCGGCGCGGCTTTAGGCGGAGCAATAGGGTACAACATGGACCAGCAAGCCAATGAAGTCGCGAATGCTTTAGGCACAGGCGTAAACAATGATCCTCTTGCTGCACTTGACCCTACCAGAGACATCATCGTATCTAAAACCAATCAGTATGTAAAAATCATCTTTCGAGACCGGATGATGTTTGCCACAGATTCATCTGATCTGCAATCAAATGCACACTATAAAGTATCAAAAGTCGCACAGCTCTTAGAGCGTTATCCGCAAACGGTTGTAGGTGTCGCAGGATTTACCGACAATGTTGGAAGCTACTCATACAATATAGGACTTTCACAAAGACGTGCCAGTACGGTGGCTTCTATACTGAGTGTCAACGGCAGACCTTACACTAAAGGATGCGCCTACGATAAGCCTATCGCACCAAACACAACGGCGGAAAACAGAGCACTGAACAGAAGGGTAGAGGTTTACCTTTATGCAAACAACAGAAACATGTCTGATCCTTGCCAGCAGTAACTAAATTATTTGAAAGAGTTGAGCTTTTGCTTAGCTTTTTCAGCTGTTAAATTTCCTGCAAAATATCCATCTTCAACTTCAGAAAGAATGGCATAAAGCTTCTTTTGCAAGACTTCATCCAAAACCCTCTCATCCAAAAATGTTTTCATCGCGTCAAAATTAGGGAAAAGTGATAAAAATTCTTCTTTTAATGGAGAGTCATCCCATACTTGCATTTTAACCTGATCTGACGCGTCAGATGTGTCCAGCACTTCTCTTCCTATGCTGTCTATCTTGCTATAGGTTTTGTATTGCATTTCTTGTTTATATTGGTTGCTTTGAAGGGTATCTTCTTTTTGGATATCCCCGATAAACCCTTTGATAAAATAAACAGCACCGACACCAACCAGTATGAAAATAAATAAACTCTTATCCATGCCCTCTTCCTTATGGAGATTAACTGTAAAAATTATAGCTGTATTTAAATTACATTACCCCACTCCACTCATATCATTACTATCGCATTTTTTTATTCACTCTTATTACTAAAGGAGTATAATACGGCTATTCCTTTTTGATGCAAAGATATTAAGATGAAAAAAATTATATTGCTATTGATAGCCATGACTATCCCATATTTTTTGTATGCGGACATAGACTGCAAAGATGAGATACTCACAGAGATCACCCACAAAAACATCTCTACCCTCGAGGCATACAAAATGCAAAAAACCGGCATAGCGTTAATAGATATCAGAACCAAAGCAGAATATACCCCTTATCACGCGAAAGGGTCCATCAATATTCCTGCCTGGAAGATATCAAACGGAAAAAGGTATTGGAATAAAAACTTTATCGCATCGCTCAATACGGTGATACACAACGATCCAAATGCGCCTTTTTTAATCATATGTAAAACAGGGCTAAGAACCCATCGGATTGCTGCTTATTTAACCGATCTTGGGTATACGAATGTCTATAATG
>JBEARN010000061.1:0-7595 GCA_041163165.1 Pseudomonadota bacterium | reverse complement strand
CACGCTTCTCTGAGTGCAGGTACGATGTCATTGTACTTTTGCTTCATTCTACTCATAGGATTAACCCTCTACTTTTTTTACATTTGAGATATGGATTGGCATCTCTTGGTTGACAAATCCACCCTCTTTATTTTGTTCGCTTGGCTTCACCGCTTTTTTAGCCGTTTTACACCCTGCGACAATCACAGCATCTTTTTTAGGAAGTACTTGAAGCACTTCTCCTGTTTTCCCTTTGTCATCACCAGCGATCACCACTACTTGGTCACCTTTTTTGATCTTGAATGTCTTTGCCATTACCATACCTCCGGTGCTAGTGATACGATTTTCATAAATCCTGCATAACGTGTCTCACGACTTACAGGTCCGAAAATACGTGTACCTATTGGCTCTCTTTTGTCATCGATGATAACCGCTGCATTGTCGTCAAATCTAATGAGTGATCCATTTTCTCTCTGGATCTCTTTTTTTGTTCTTACCACAACCGCTTTTACCACTTTACCTTTTTTTACTTTTCCAGTAGGAAGTGCTTTTTTTACTGAAGCGATGATCACATCACCTACAGATGCATATCTTCTTTTAGACCCACCAAGAACCTTGATACACATAATCTCTTTCGCACCAGAGTTGTCTGCTACGTTCAATCTAGTAAAACCTTGGATCATTACAACTCTCCTCTCTTCACGATTTCAAGAAGTCTGAAGCTTTTTGTTTTTGAAAGTGGTCTACACTCGATAGCGCTCACCGTATCTCCAACATTTACATCATTTCTTTCATCATGAACAAGATATTTTTTAAATCTTTTTACAGTCTTGTGGTATCTTGGGTGAAGTACTCTTCTCTCAACCAATACAGTTGCAGTTTTGTCTCCAGCCTTTTTGATCACAGTACCTGTTATCTGTCTTTTTGGCATATCTGATCCTTTACTTCGATCTAGCAGCAGTTAATGCTGTCTGGATTCTAGCGATGTCTTTTTTCGCTACTCTTAACTCAGACGTGTTGGTAAGTTGCATTGTTTTTTGTTTTGCATTCAATGTAAACAATTCAAGCTTCTTCTCTTTCAACATCGTTCTAAGTTCTGCTTCACTTTTATCTTTAATATCAATATAGTTCATTGCTGTCCTTTAAAGTGATAATTTTACACTTAAATGGCATTTTATGAATCGCAAGTGTAAGCGCCTCTCTTGCAAGCGACTCTTCTACACCAGCCATCTCGAAAATTATTCTTCCTGGCTTGATATTCATAACCCATTTATCTACGCCACCTTTACCTTTACCCATTCTCGTTTCGAGTGGTTTAGCAGTGAGTGGTTTATGCGGGAAAACTCTAATCCAAGTTTTTCCTGTTCTTGCTACTCTTCTTGTCATTGTAATACGCGCTGCTTCGATCTGTCTAGAATCAATTCTTCCAGCTTCGGTCGCTTTGATCGCGATATCACCAAACTCTATCTTGTTCCCTCTGAAAGCTGTACCGCGGTTGCGGCCTTTCATCTGCTTTCTCCATTTGGTTCTTTTAGGCATCAACATGATTATTCACCTCTTTTTCTAGATGGTTTTCTTTTCCCATCATTTTTCTCTTCAGTTGGTTCTGCTTGGATACCCTTAGCAAGTACTTCACCTTTGAAGATCCAAACTTTGATTCCGATGATTCCATATGTTGTGTGTGCTTCTGCAAAACCATAATCGATTTTAGCTCTAAGCGTATGCAATGGAACTCTACCTTCAAGATACCATTCAGTTCTTGCCATCTCGGCACCACCAAGACGACCTGAAACAGAGATTTTGATCCCTTTAGCACCTGACTTAAGGGCTCCTTGGATCACTTTTTTCATCGCACGTCTAAACGCAACCCTTCTTTCGAGTTGTGTTGCAACATTCTCTGCTGCAAGTTGCGCAGAAGCTTGTGGACGTTTCTCTTCTTTAATGTTAAGGGCTACATCTTTTCCTAACATTTTAGTAAGTGTATTTTTAAGATTTTCGATATCAGAACCTTTTTTACCGATGATGATACCAGGTCTCGCTGTCACGATACTCACTCTTAATTTTTTAGCTGTTCTTTCAATGATGATGTTTGATACACCAGCGTAAAAAAGCTCTTTTTTAAGGTATTGTCTGATCTTATGATCTTCAGCGATAAAATCTACCGCTCTACCTTTTGCAGGAAACCATCTTGATTCCCAGTTTCTATTGATTCCAAGTCTAAGACCTATAGGATTTACTTTTTGACCCATATTATGCCTCCTCTCCAGATTTTTTCGCTGCAGGTTTTTTCGCTGCTGGCTTTTTCGCCGGTGCTGCTTTTTTCTCTGCCGATTCAGCTTTTGCGGCTGGTTTCTTCGCTGCAGATTTTTTTGCAGGTGTTGCTTCTTTCGCTACTTCTTTTTTCGCTGGAGCTTCCACTTTCGCTGTTGCAGTTCCTACCTCTACCAAGATATGTGCCGTTGGCTTGATGATTCTCGCCGCTGTACCTCTTGCTCTTGGTCTAAATCTCTTCATTACCGCTGCTTTATCTACTCTACAAGAAGTGATCGTCACTTCTTCAGGTTCGAAATCACCGTTTGCTACTGCAGACGCGATCACTTTAGAGATGATCCCTGCCGCTTTGTTTGGCATGAATTCTAAAGATGCAAGTGCAAGCTCTGCATTCATCCCTTGCACTTCTTTAGCGATCAATCTCGCTTTTGTAGGTGAAACACGTACATATTTTAATAATGCTCTACTCATGGTTACCCTACCTTCTTCTGTACAGAGCCTTTGTGACCCTTAAATGTTCTCGTTGGTGCAAATTCGCCGAGCTTGTATCCTACATGGTTTTCAGTTACAAACACCGGTACAAATTGTCTACCATTGTGCACATTGATCGTCAAACCGATAAACTCTGGGAAGATCACCGATCTTCTTGACCATGTTTTGATAGGTTTATTCGAATTTTCTTCTTTCGCTTTCAACACTTTTTTCATTAGGTGACCATCGATAAATGGACCTTTTTTTGTCGATCTTGCCATATCTTAGTCCCCCTTACTTTTTACGCTTCGTGATAATTAATTTATCACTTGCTTTTTTCTTACGAGTCTTAAACCCTTTCGCCGGAGTTCCCCATGGAGATACAGGGTGTCCTGACGAACCTGTTTTACCTTCACCACCACCATGTGGGTGATCCACTGGGTTCATCGCTGAACCACGTGTTTGTGGTCTGATACCAAGGTGTCTGCTTCTTCCTGCTTTACCGATAACGATGTTAGTGAAATCTTCATTTCCTACTGTACCGATCGTTGCAAGACAAGTACCAAGTACATATCTCATCTCGCCAGATGGAAGTCTCAATGAAACGTATTTACCATCTCTACCCATGATCTGTGCGTATCCACCTGCAGAACGTGCAAGCTGACCACCATGACCAGGGCTAAGTTCGATATTGTGCACCAATGTACCTACAGGGATACTCATTAGTTGCATCGCATATCCAGTCTTGATATCAAGTCCAGACTCTGCTGAGATTACTTTGTCTCCTACGCTCAACCCTTTTGGTTGGAGGATATATCTTCTGTCACCATCTACATATTTGACAAGACAGATTCTGCAGTTTCTGTATGGATCATACTCTACTGTCGCTACTGTACCTTCGATGTTAAATTTATTTCTTTTAAAATCGATGATTCTGTAAAGTTTTTTCGCACCTGCTTCTTTATGACGAGAAGTGATTCTACCGTTGCTGTTTCTACCTGCTGATCTTGGAAGATTCACAAGTAGCGCTCTTACGCTTGCTTTAGCAGTGATATCACCACTGTCAAGGTTAGTCATATAACGACGTGAAGGTGTGGTTGGTTTATATGATTTAATTGCCATCTTCTATCCTTATACCGCTAAACTTTCGATTTTAGCATCTTCAGGAAGCTTGACATAAAACTTTTTCATGTCAGCTCTTTTCCCTTGAACACCTCTAAATCTTTTCACTTTACCGTCAACTCTCATTGAGTTAACTCTAAGTGGATTGATCCCGAAGAATTCTTTAAATACTTCTTTAAGACCATTTTTAGTCATTCTTGGAGTCGTTTGAACCACGATGACACCCTCTTCTTGAAGAGCCAAACTCTTCTCTGTATACATAATTGATTTAATATCTGTAATATCTGCCATCTTAAGCCTCTTTAGTCATTTTTTCAAATACCGCTTTTTCGATCACCATCGAATGATATGCAGCTGCAAGGTATGCATTGAGCTCATTTGGCTCGATAAGGTATGCATTTTGAAGATTTCTGAATGCTAAGAATGTCTTATCATCGATCATCTCTTTTACCACAAGTACATCTCTTTGGTTCAAACCATTGACAAACGCCATTGCGTCTTTTGTTTTCCCCGATGCGATCTCGATGTTATCGATCACAAAAAGTCTCTCATTCGCTACCATCTCTGCCAATGCATGGTGAAGTGCCAATTTCTTTTGCTTTTTGTTCACTTTAAGATCATAGTTTCTGTCTGTACTTGGTCCAAATGCAACACCACCACCTTTATAGTGTGGCGCTCTGATCGAACCTTGTCTTGCTCTACCGCCACCTTTTTGGGCAAATGGTTTTTTACCACCACCGCTTACTGCTGATCTGTTCTTTGTTTGTGCAGTGTTTGCTCTAAGACCAGATGCGTACGCTTTACAATAAAGGTAAAGGTTATGCGGGTGCACTTCCAAAAATGATTGTGGAAGGTCTGTTGTTTTAATTACTGTTGTTTTGCTCATTTCACAATCCTTACCAATCCTCTAGCACCATTGTGACCAGGAATTGAACCTTTTAATACTAAGATACCATTAGTAGCATCATACGAGATCACCTCGTTTTTGACAGTCGATTTTACATTACCGTACTGACCAGGCATCTTTTTACCAGGTTGCACACGACCAGGCCACTCAGCGTTACCGATAGAACCGA
Source organism: Pseudomonadota bacterium (assembly GCA_041163165.1). Lineage (GTDB taxonomy): Bacteria > Campylobacterota > Campylobacteria > Campylobacterales > Sulfurovaceae > Sulfurovum. The sequence continues at coordinate 2,676 of JBEARN010000061.1, read as the reverse complement.
TACGTCTACCAAATCTGTGTCCATGCGCTCCAGGTCCACCGCTAAATCCGTGACGTTTCATACCACCTTGGAAACCTCTACCTTTTGTGTTCAAAGAAGTTTTAACCACTGCTGTCTCTGCCAATACCTCAGTATTAAGATCTCCAGCTTGGGTCCCTTCTGCTACTTCGATCGTCATAAACTTGTTAAACTCTTTAGAAACACCGTATTTAGTCTGTTGACCTTCGATGCTCTTGTTGAGTTTTTTACTTGAGTTATATGCCACAAGCGCTTTCCCGTCTTCTCTTACTTCACACACTTTCGTATCGATCACTTTGAGGAGTGTCACAGGAATACTAGGTACATCAACAGTTCTGCTCATACCAATTTTTTCTACGATAAATTCCATTCTCTACTCCTACTTGTCCATTGATCTGATTTCAACTTCGATTTCAGGTGCTAGATCCAACTTCATAAGTGAATCGATAGTATCTGAAGTGGCCGAAACGATATCGATCATTCTTCCATGAATTCTGATCTCAAACTGCTCACGTGAATCTTTGTTAACGTGCGGTGATTTAAGAACCGTATAACGCTTGATCTTAGTTGGCATTGGAATTGGCCCCCTAATCTCTGCGCCTGTACGCTTAACTGCATCGATGATAGCAGCAACTGATCTGTCTAGAACACGATGATCATAAGCTTTAAGCTTCAATCTAATTTTTTCCATATTTACCCTTTAAAAGAACTCGTTAGCTTAGGTGCCTATACACGGGGTTAAACCCCCTAACATTAAAATTAGGAACGCGAATTATACCCAAAGTTTTTAAAAGAGGCAATACTTTTTAACCAAAAATCGCTACAATATGAAAAAATGTTTCCTTTTTAAAAGGAATATTAAGGCGAATATACCGTGCAATTACTTGAATATTTTCAAAACCAACGTCACCCTTCGACACAGTTTGTCCCTCGGAAGTGTGAACTTCCCCCAACACGAGACATCAATCTTTACGGTGTCCGTGGCGCTGGTAAAACGACTATTATCCTTGATTATATAGAAGAGAATGAAGCGAAAAAAACCCTCTATATAGACCTCGATGATCCTAACCTCATCTTTAATTCACTCCCTCTGCTGTCACTTCAACGCTACATCGATCAACAAGGGATCACCCTTCTAGTCCTTGACCACTATCACCCTCGATATTTTGAAACCTTCCCCACAGTAGAACGGCTTATTATCATCTCTCGTACACCACTGCAAGAGGATCGGTTTGAGAAGGTAGAGCTTTTTCCTTTGGATTATGAAGAATTTCTCGCTTTTGAAACCACGCAGGCAAACAAAGGATTCAACCATTTTTTACGTACCGGCACCCTTCCGGCTGTCGCACGATCGCTCAAACCCCATGCCGAAGTGCTCAAGCTTTTTTTTCAAAGTGCTTTTACTGAAAGCGAACAAAAGCTCTTGCTCGTATTGGCGCAACACCATACGAAACATCTCACAACCCACCAGCTATACACTTTCGCAAAAGAGAAGTTCAAAGTCTCTAAAGATTGGCTTTACAAAACCATTAAAACTTTTGAGGAAGAGAAGCTCCTTTTTTTCATAGAGGACCGTTACCAAAAATCAGGCAAAAAGATGTTGCTTTTTGATTTTGCATTTGCCAAATACCTCACCATAGGGGAGCCATTTGGCATCCAGTTCGACACCATGATCGCGCTCGCTTTCTTGAAGCATCGCATACCGTTTCAAACGCTTGGGATTCATGGATATGTGACGCAACAGAACGAACTGGTGATCCCTGCACCCTTTGAAAGCGAAGATAGCCTTTGGGTAAAGTCTCAAAACAAATTCTCCATCTACAAACAATATGGGATCCAAAAGGTCACCATCGTCACAGTAGCGAACAGTTACGAATACGTTATAGAAAAACTCCATTTTGAAGCGATTCCGTTTAATGAATGGAGCGTTATTAATGATGAGTGAATTTTTTGATACTTTTACTTTATTGGACCTTAAGTAGCACGTCATCCTGAACTTGATTCAGGATCTCCCCTCGGTTGCTCATCCCTCATCAATCATTACTCATTACCTCCTATCTACTATTTAAAAAGAAAGTTTTTCTCTGCTATAATGCGCATGCCTCTTTTCAGACCTGTGCAACGGGATCGTGAGACAACGGGTCAGGATGGGAACATAGCAGCCCACCTCGCTTTTTTGTGTGCCGCAGATATCTGGGGAGAGGTCTTAAGTTAATTTTGACTTTTAAATGTTTAGTGCTGAATGAAAAATCTTCTTCATTCATAATTAAAAATTAAACACTCAACATTCTTTACCGATAGAGAGGTGGCCGAGTGGTTGAAGGCGCACGACTGGAACTCGTGTATGGGGCAACTCATCGAGGGTTCGAATCCCTTCCTCTCTGCCAGGTTAAGCTCCATAAAATAGATACTTTTATATCCATCGATAAAGAGTCTCATAATATCTTTTTCACTCTTCCTACTTCACCCGTATTGAGACGCACTTTAATACCGTGAGGATGAGTCGCTGAATTCGTAAGGATCTTCTGTACTTTTCCATACGTCAGTCTTCCCGTAGACTGATCTTCTTTGAGTACCACCGCTACATCTAGTCCATATCTAATCTCTGCTCTTTTTTGCCCGCCTGTCATCTAGTTACGCTTGTGGTGTATAATTTAG
>JBEARN010000060.1:0-7651 GCA_041163165.1 Pseudomonadota bacterium | reverse complement strand
GGATAATAACGCTTTGTTTCCGCATCAATTTTTAAATTTTCGATTAAACTGAGCTTTGGATACGCACCGATCATATCTTCATAATGGATAAAATCAACCACCTTAATATGTTTATGGTTATAGGGTGAGTTTTCTTTTTGATACACTTTTAACATGACTGTTTTATTGAGATCAGGAAACGTCTCTACGAGTGTGTCGATGAGTGTTTGAAGCTCTGGGCTTTGGGGTTTTAGATGGGGAATAATCGAGAGAGAGAAACCGATCTGATTCATCGCCAACAATTTTCCACGACTATCTGTCACTTCACCTCGGATAGGTTTGATAAACTGCTTTCGTTCGATGTTGTCCCTTGCCAACTTTTCATAATAAAAGTTTGATTTGATACTCACATGATAAAGCCGTATCAACATCACACCCCAAAATGCGATAAAAACCACTAGAATAAATTTATATCTCACAACAGCACCACTGTCAACATATCGACGATCAAAGAGTAAATCAATATCTCATCCAACACAATACTCTGCGTTTGAAAAATAAAATCATACGTTAAAAGTATCCCAAAATAGATCAAGTTGATAAATAAAACACTCAAAACAGGTTTGCACAATGAACAATTTCTCACATACAACAACCTAAAATAAATCAATCGATAAAAAAGAAGTGAAGCGATCAAGATAAGAAAAATAGGTAACGAAAGATTGATCTCCATATTAAGCATATAAAAAATCGCCAGATAGCTAAACGAAGGTCTATCTCTTTCATATCCCATGACAAACATATAGCCTGCTGTTCCTATAAAAAGGGGAAGAAAGACATAGATAGAGATGAACATCGGATAAATAAAAGCAACAAATATCAGTAACATCCAAAAAATAAAATGGTGTTCGCCCTTGATAATCCGATCCATTGAGTTGTCCAATTTACGAGAGTTTGTAGACCAAAGCTACTTCATTGCAAACAGGGAAATGGATGCATTTAATGCAGTCTGCCCAAATTTTATGTTCAGGGATACCCTCTTTTGCAATCTCTTTAAACTGTAAATTCAAGAAAAATGATGGCAAATAGGTCAACACCAACACATCCTCTTCGACACCTAATGCTTTGGCTTCTTCTAGTGTAAAATTCACTATCCTTTGCCCTATCTTTTGCCCTCTATAGGCTTCATCTACAATAAGACTTCGGATCTCAGCCAACCGTCTTGAATGGATATGCAATGCAGCATAACCGATCAGTCTATCGTTTTCTTTTGCTAACACATAAGATCGGATATTGGTCGCGATCTCATCTTCTGTTCGGTTTAAGATAATCCCTTTGCTCACTTCAGAAGCAACCAAAGATTGCATTTGTGGAATGTCACTCAGTTTTGCCTTGACTAACTCGATCACGCTTTTTCTCCCGTTGTTTTGAGTGTATCTTTTTTCTCTTTTTCTCCCACTCCAAAAATCGTTTGGAGGATCATCTGATGCACTTTGTCATGCCCACTTTTTTTGAGATTGGAAAGCGACATAGATGTTGGAAATTCTTTTTTTAATTTTACTTTCTCTTTTTGGTTGAGTTTATCCATTTTAGTAAAAATAGTTATGTATTTTTGATCGGGACGGATAAACTCAGAAATATATTGCGCCACGTCATCATCGATCTTTGCATGTGGATGGCGCGCATCACGAAGGTGGATAAACAATCGTATCGAAACACGCTCTTGGATAAACTCTACCAAATTTTTTTGCCATACCTCTTTGAGGCTTTTTGAGACTTTTGCATACCCAAACCCAGGTAGATCCACAAAGCGGACGGGGTAACTCTCTTCGTTGTACACATACCGTGTTTCAAAAAAATTAATGAGTTGAGTCTTTCCTGGCGTTGCAGAGCTTTTTGCCAAATTTTTTCGTTGGGCAAGCCCATTGAGCGTGGAACTTTTACCAACATTAGAACGTCCGAGAAATACCACTTCACTCATACTCTCGGGCAAAGCATCTGCAAGGCTTTGAGCCGACTTAATAAATGTCGCTTCTACAACACGAGGTGCATCCACTACCACTAATCCTTCATCTCTAAAATAAATTTCACAGGTTTTGCCTTGTTTCCCTTCACATCGACACTTCCTGTTTTCATGTTGAGAAAAATTTCCTCTCCATCGACATGATTTTTTTTCACCAAATCATCGATCTCTGCCGCACCTTGAAGGATATAAATAGATTGCGCGATATCATAAACTACTTTTTGTGCTTTTCCTTTGAAGTGCTTCTCATCTTTTTTAAACTCAAAAGAGACTGAGCCTATTGCTTCATATTTTGACGTTTCATCTTCTTTCCCAAAATAAACGATTACACGATCTGCATGGAGCCAGTCATCCCCTTTCACCACTTTTGCATCACCGATAAAATGCACCTCTTTTTTCTCTTCTTCTGCCTCCATGGACGTAGAAGTGATTTTCACTTTTTCTGCGAAAAGTGTTTGTGTCAACAACAATACTAAAATAATTTTTATCAGCTTCAAAAGAACTCCTTTTTACCTTCATTGCATTTTATTATTGTAGCATGATATTACTTGTCCGGAATGTCAAATACCGTACCGACACTTGAACTAGTCGCTTTTTTCTTACGCGTGTCATATTCTAAAGTTTCACCCTCTATGGTATTGTCCCCTTTGACACCTACAAAAGGAGAAGTGATCTTAAGTATCTTGGTATCATCGTTATACATTGCATGTTGCGTTTCATATCTGTACCCCTCTTTTTCTTGCAATACCACATCGCCATCAAGGTAAAGCAAATGACCTTCTATCCGTGCCTTTTTAGCAACAATTGACTTGATATTGGGACTCATATAAATAATATTATCTAATGTCATAACACTATTTTCACGCTTTCCATACGTACTGTAAATATACGATTTGACCGTATCTGTAGTCACTTCGACCAATAATGTATTTTTAAATTCAAGCTCTTTTTGTCCGACCTCTTTAGGAGGCGAATGCTTTTCAACTTTCATCATCAAAAAAAAACTCAATGTTCCTATAATTAAAATCGTTAAAAGATATTCTAGCTTTATTCCCATAGTGCCAAATACTTCTCTTCAAGTCCCTCTTTTTTGATCAGATGTTCTATCATTTCACGAACAGCACCATCGCCACCTTTTTTCGTAAGTACTACGTTAGAGATCTTTTCTACATAAGGACTTGCGTCTCTTGGAACAAAAGAGATTTGCACCGCTTTGAGCATCGGTAAATCATTGAGATCATCTCCTATCGCTGCGACATTCTTCATATGAAGGTTTAACTTTTCAAGAAGTTTTTCAAGCACCTCTTTTTTATTCTCTACACCTTGATAAAAATGCTCAATACGCAATTCTTTCGCCCGACGGGCCACAATCTCGGAAGAGCGCCCTGTAATAATCGCCACTTGTTTCCCAAGCTTTCTCCATGAAGCGATAGCGAGTCCATCCTTAACATTAAACGACTTGATCTCATCACCAGCTTCACTATAAGTGATGCGACTGTCTGTCATCGTACCATCGACATCTAACACAATCAACTCTATACTCACAATACCCCTTTTGTACTTGGTATACCAGCATTTTCATTCACGGTTACAGCTCTACGAAGTGCCACCGCAAGTGCTTTAAATGCTGCTTCTATAATGTGGTGTTTATTTTTCCCACGATTGTAAATCAAGTGCAATGTTAAAGGAAGATTAAACGTAAACGCTTTAAAAAACTCTTCGACCAACTCAACATCAAACTCTCCTACTTTCCCACCGATCGGAAGTTCAAACACCAAATACCCTCTATTTGAAAGGTCAATATCGCACGATACGCTTGCTTCATCCATCACTACAGTCGCATTTCCAAAACGTTCGATACTTTTAACAGGATAAATCGCTTGACGCAAAGCTTGACCTATCACAATAGCGACATCTTCTACCGTATGGTGGTCATCGATATGGGTATCCCCTTTGCAATGCACTTCCATATCGATATGTGCATGCTTAGTAAATGCTTCTAGCATATGGTCATAAAACCCCACACCTGTATCGATAGTTGCTTTACCCGAACCATACAAGTTCAACTTCACCGAAATCTGTGTCTCTTTTGTTTCTCTTTTTACTTCTATCATCTCTCTCCCTACTTTCTAATCTCTTACGATAAATGCACCTGCTAACTGATGGCTCTTTTTAAATTCTTCTGCCTCTTGTTCTGAACCAAAGCCCATTAACCATACGCGATAAAGTGGTTTGCCATCGGCATCGTCAAAACGTTTGATCACACTTTTGTAACATGCATAGTCACCTGCACTATATCTTTTTTGATAAATCTCTGCGCCTGCATATCGTTTAAATGCGCCCACTTGTATCCCAAAATTGCTAAGTTTGATACGTGTAGTCTGAGCAAGCAATTTGTTTTGAGCGATCGTTTGAGGTGACTCCACCTTACCCGCAAATCCAACTACTTCGATCTTGACTTTGGCTATCCCCATTCGATCCAGACCGATTTCTTTACCTGCAGCATAACTGCAGTCGATAATGCGACCTTGTTTAAAAGGACCTCTGTCGTTGATACGCACTACGGTACTTTTTCCATTTTGGAGGTTTTTCACTTTGACCATGGTATCCATCGGCCATGTTTTATGCGCAGCGGTTCTGGCATACATATTGTAAACTTCTCCGTTACTCGTCTGCTTTCCATGAAAATCAGGCCCATACCAACTTGAAATACCTTTCATCTCTTGTCCTACTTCTACATAGGTAGGGGTATATTGTTTTCCTAAAACGTTGTAACAACGCATCGTAGATCGATGTCTTGCGGCACTGGTATATTTGGTTGCTGCAAATTCCCGCTTGGAAGAACATCCGGTAAAAAAAGCGGGGGTTCCGACCATCACAGTCACCAACAATACCAATGAACCCCATCGTTTCATGCAACATCCCTATCTTTTGAGTAAAGGTAGATATTATCACTTTATTTGACTTTGTTTTTGCTTGATATACTACGAGTTTAAGAGGATTAAAAGCCAAAAAGCTTTTGTGCATTTTGGGTAGTGATATTCTCTATCTTTTCTGTTGTTATATCAGAAAGTTCTGCCATTTTATCTGCCACAAAAAGGGTATAAACAGGTTCATTTCTCTCTCCGCGATGGGGATGTGGAGTAAGGTAAGGAGCATCGGTCTCGATGAGCAGTTTTTCCTGAGGAATTTTAGGATACACATGGATCAATTTTTTCGCATTTTTAAATGTCAGCACTCCACCGATCCCATAATAAAAATTTCGTTTTGCCAATTTAAGCAGTGATTCATCGGCATTGTAACAATGCAAGACACCACCTTCTTCTCCTGCATATGCTTCAAGCAATGCAAGTGAATCCGCACTTGCATCCCGTATATGAACAATCAAAGGTTTTTTTAACGCTTTTGCCCAAAGGATTTGGTCTATAAAAACCTCTTTTTGCAATGCTTTCTCTGCAACGATTTCTTCTTGAATTTCGGGTAATCTAAAATAGTCTAAACCACACTCTCCGATCGCCACACATTTAGGGTGTGTCACAAAAGGCTCCAACGCTGCCCTATCATAATGTTTCGCATCATAAGGATGTACCCCAACCGCAAAATAAATATTTTCATACTTTTCTGCCAATTCCAATGCCCGCGGAAGTGTTTTAGGATCTGCCCCGGGGATGACAAACTTGGTCACCCCATTTTTTTTTGCCACTTCCAATACAGCATCTAAATCGTCATTATATCGTTCATCATCAAGATGGCAATGGGTATCTATCAACATGCAGTAAACTCTCTTTATGCTCTTAGTTTTTTAGCAAATTCTATGGCTTCGGATGTGGCATTTTCACCGCCAACAATCCTTGCGATCTCAACAATACGTGCCTCCTCATCCAATATCTTCACATAACTCTTGTCGTCCTCTTTTTTGACAACAATATGCTGTGTCGCTTTTGCAGAAAGATGCGGCTGATGCGAAATAGCAAACACCTGATACACTTTAGCAAGGTTTTGGATCATCTCTGCGATAGCGATCGATTCATCTCCGCTCACATTGGCATCGATCTCGTCCAAGATCAACACCCCTTGTTTCTTTTTCGTTTCAGGGATCATCGTAGCCATCAGTGCCAAACGCAATCGGTTAAACTCTCCTCCGCTGAGTGTACTTGTCGTAGAATTGCCGAGCATTACATCGATGCTATCTGTTCCATTTTCGCTTAAGCCCGTTGAACCAAAAACAAATTGCAAATTAGGTAACTTTAGTACTTCTAAATATTTTTGTATCTCTTCTTCAACTTTTATTGCTTCTTTTTGTCGAATTTGAGACGATCTAGTTGCCAAGATCATCAATTCCGAAAATTCTATCTGCAAAAACGATTCTAAGAGCGTTTTATCTTTTTCGATCGTTTGATACCCTGCAAGTTCTTTCTCTTTTAAAGCTTTGTATGCGATCGCTTCTTCGATACTGCCGTAACGATTTTTCAAACTTGTGAGATCGCTCAAACGGTCGAGAACCTCTTCAACATTTACTTCTGAAAGTTCATCCGCAAGGTTTTGCGTCTCTTCAAAATCAGCTCGCAATTGATTCATCGCATCACTAAAGAAATCACCATCTTTATCTAAAAGTTTATAGACCTCTTCCACACTTGGCTCGATAGTAAAAATATTTGAAGCTTTTGAAAGTGCTTCTTGGATTTTATCTATCCTAGAGAGTTGCTGTTTGACACGAAACAACTCCTCTTCTTCACCTATTTGAGGATCAATTTTCGCTATTTTTTCTATTTCATAAGTGGCAAATTCTATTAACTCTGCCAGTTTTGCTTCATCTTCTTTGATCTTTGCAAGTTCAGCTGATTTTTCTCTATAATTATGATACCTTTTACGATACTCTTTACGCAATGCGTGAAATGATTTATCTGATGCTATAAGATTTTGGTCGATCATCGCTAAAAGTGTTTCAGATTCGAATCCACCTTTATCCCGTACAGACAGATATTTCACGTATGGATCAAACATGTCATTTAATGCTTTTTTTGAAATGTTTTGCCCTTCTATGAAATAACGCAATTTCTCTTTTTTGAGTGTCTTTAAGGTGATATCACTCTCCAACGGATACAGATCACTTTGCAGGGCTTCTGGTTTTGAAAGATTCACTTCACAAAGGGTCGCAGCTCCTTGTGTTGTAAAGCCAAAAGTGGACAAAATAGCAGACATTAAAACCGATTTCCCTGCCCCACTTGGTCCTGTAAGAACGACCAACCCTTCATCAAACTCTAACTCGACTTCATCAAAAGTAACAAGCTCTTTTAAATATAAACGCTCTATCAATGTTAATCACCCCAAGAGAGTTTTTCTCGTAAAACTGAGAAATAATTTCGCTCTTTTCTATGGAGCAATCTTGCGCCTCTTTTTGCTCCTTTGATCACAAGCACATCTCCTTCAAATACCTCATAGGCATCTTGACCATCGATGATAGCGATCACTTTTTCATCAGGAGAACTGAGCTCTAAAGTAAAATCCGCAGGTAGAACAAGTGGTCTTTGTGTCAATGAATGTGCCAAAATAGGGGTCAAAATAAATGCTTCTGTGAGTGGATACATGACTGGCCCGCCTGATGCCAAATTATAAGCAGTAGATCCTGTCGGTGTTGCAACGATCAAG
>JBEARN010000059.1:0-8438 GCA_041163165.1 Pseudomonadota bacterium | reverse complement strand
GAATAGATGCTCATTTAGTACGTATCGTTTCTTTGCAAGTAGCAATCACAACACTGCTTTTACTCTTAACGCACTCATACTTTGTTGCATTTATTATTTTATTTGATTTTACCATGAGAGTTTGTCGTCTTTCTCAATTTAGTCCATTTCAACTCATTGGAAAGTTAGTCATGTCACTTTTGGATATCCAACCGCGTTGGAGTGATGAATCTCCAAAAAGGTTTGCTCTCTATTTAGGTTGGGGTATCTCATCTATTTTGATGGTTGTTTCTCTAAAAGGATTGATGCTATTTAGTACGATATTAGCGCTTATCCTATTTATTTGTACATTCATGGAAACACTATTCGATTTTTGTATAGGATGTAAGATATACTACTTTTTTCAAATTGCTAAGAGGTTTTTTGCTTCATGATAGGGATGTCAAGTAAAACCTTCTATGCGATCGCTGCACTTCACGAGCTGGGGAGTATAGCAGAGGGAGAGGTGATGAAGATCAAAGAGATCGCTGAAAAAGCATCCATTCCCCAAAACTTTTTAGAACAGATACTTTTGGAGTTAAAAAAGCAGGGGTTGCTAAAGAGTATAAAGGGTGCGTATGGTGGATATAAGCTCGCTAAAAGTTTGAAAGAGATTACCTTAAGAGAGATCGTGACTATTTTGGAGTCAGATATTTTTTCAAAAGAGTATCAAACACGACTCTCTTTTGGGATGAGTTGCGAGAAAAAGTAGAGAAAGTGTTTGAAATACCTCTTTCTGAACTTGAAAATTACCAACAAAAAGTGAACCAAACACTCAATTTTTCTATATAGGAACAGATATGAATCACACTGTCGATTTTGATTATTTTAACACGATGCTTGTTCAAAGCGTAGGCTCAAAAGTGGGAGCGATCGCCCCGACGATTACGCCTTCTGCTGCTTATGGATATGAGAATGCAGAACAAGCCCAAGGGATTTTTGCGGGGGAAGTTAATTTACCTCTTTACGCTAGGGTGGGAAATCCGACCAATGCAAAGCTAGAATCGATTGTGGCGAAAATGGAAGGTGGTTTTGGTGCTATCGCAACCTCTTCCGGTATGGGTGCCATTGCGATGGTTTTGACTGCTTTGTTAAATAGCGGTGATGAGATGCTTTGCATCGGTGGATTTTTCGGTGGTACATACTCTTTGGTCAATGAAACGATGAAGCGTTTTGGCATAAGCAACAGCTTTTGTGGCGTGGATGACTTTGATCATATCGAATCGACGCTCAAAAAAGGGATTAAGATCGTGATGATGGAAAGCATTGGGAACCCAAGTCTTAGGCTTCCTGATGTTCAACGGATCATCGATCTATGCAACCAATATGAGACGATTTTGGTGGTGGACAATACGGCAACACCACTGTTGTTAAGACCGCTGATGATGGGCGCAGATATCGTGGTGCACTCTTCCACTAAAAATATGTCTGGACACTCTGCAGCGCTCGGCGGGATAGCAGTATTTAGAGAAGTGAAATCTACGGACGAGAAACTGATGAATCCTAAGTATGCCGATGTGCATAAATTTGTACAAAAGATGGGAGCCAAAGCGTTTATGCCTATCTTTAAAAAGCGAGCGATTCGCGATTTTGGGATGACTGCCAATGCGTTTGGCTCCTTTATGACGATGACAGGACTCGAAACGCTTTCACTTAGGGTAGAACGCATCAACAAAAGCGTCGCGACGATCGTTGCAATGCTTGATGAGAAGTTGCCTAAAGGTGTGAGCGTGAACCATCCTTCGTTGGCCTCGAGTCAGGATCATGCGCGCTATAAGTCTGATTTTTCCCAAGGGTGTGGTCCATTGTTGACGATCAATGCAGGCACAAGAGAACGTGCCTTTAGATTGTTAAACAGATTAAAGTATGTGACACAAACAGCAAACATAGGTGACAACAGAACACTCGCACTCCATATGAGAAGTACGATTTACAGTGATTTTACAGAAGAGGCATGTTCGTTTTTAGGTGTGGATGATGGATTGATCCGTGTTTCTATAGGATTAGAAGATCCTCATGTGATCGCAGAAGATTTTTTGCAAGCTGCCAATCAACTCTAAGTATATTTTTTGAAACAGATATTTTTATGTTTTTCTCTACTCTTTGTGATTAGTTGTATCGTTGAGGCGGGAGAGATGTCCGAAGGGATCAAATATCTGAATCAGATAAGGCAAAAGTCTGGATTTATTCCTTTTGCATATGATCAACACTTGGAAAAAGCCGCCACCTCGCATGCAAAGTATCTTCTTTCGCATCAAAACTACGGGCATAATGAAAATAGGGGATCTCAAGGATACACAGGGGAAACACCTTCTATGCGTATCGTTGCCGCAGGATATCCGACCTATTTCGGGAGAGAAAACATCGTCGGTAATACCCCTACAGTGAAAGGTGCGATTGATTATCTTTTGTCAGCGATTTATCATCGGTTTGTTTTTTTAGATTTCGATAAAGATCAGATAGGTAGTGGATTGTCCAAAGATGCTAAGAAAAAATCGATCCAGTCTATCTATGTGTATGATTTGAGTTCTTCTCTCATAGCGTCTTTATGCCAACATTCTTTTGCGTTAAAACCAAATACCTTCTACATTGATCAGTTATGCAGTCAAACAACTCAAAAGATACCTAAAGAGGGCATAGATGAAGCACTAGCATCCATTCAACGTAAGAACAATGAAATAGTTCTTTATCCTTATGCAAACCAAACAGATGTTTGGCCTGCATTTTACGATGAATCTCCCGATCCTTTACCTTCTTATGGGGTAAGTGGATTTCCTGTTTCTGTGCAGTTTAATCCGTTGTATTATAAAGAAATAGTATTGAAAAAATTTAATTTGATGGATGGAAACGGAGAGAAGATAAATGAGGTGAAGATATTGGAAAAAAGTAGTGATCCTAACCATAGGTTTTCTGGGTTAGAGTTTGCATTGATGCCATTAAAAAGACTGGAATTTGGGACGAAATACACGGCACATTTTGAAGCGATAGCAGATGGAAAAAAGATCGAAAAAAAATGGTCTTTTTTTACAGTAGCTCCAGCAGAAAAACTTTATCGGATCACAAAACCGGAGACAACGTTAAGTGTTCAAGGCGGATCAACAATCATGCTTTATATGGTGCCAGATCATCCAAATGATGTGATTCAAAATTATCGTTTTGAGGGTGGGTTGAAACTCAGTTTCCCGGATCAAAATACTGTGAAAGTGACTTTTCCTAAACAATCAAAATCTAAAAATACGATGCTTTCTATAGGAAAAAAAAAGATATTTTTCAATATCCAAAAGTAGATTTCAACCCACCAAAAGCATTGTGCAGCTTCATGATACCCTGAGTGACAAATTGCTCCATAAAGCTCTCCAGTTTGTCTTTTTCACTCCAAACAGGCGTAGAGACTTTTGCCAGTTGTGCCACTTGTGCTTTGGCAGCACTTTTGACATTGACTTCATCGATGAGTCCTACTTCTTTGGCGCGTTTGGACGAGAAGATATGTGCATCAGCATACTGTTGAGAATCTTCAAGATTTAATCCTCTTGCGTTTGCTACATCTTGCACAAAAAGTGCATAAGTGTCTTTTGTGAGCCTTTCTAGTTCAGCACGCTCTTCATCGGTCCATTTTCTCGTCGGAGTTCCTGCTTCTTTGTAGCGTCCTTCTTTGACAATTTGTGTTTCGATACCGATGGTTTTCATCAATGCCTCGATGTTAGCACTTTCCATAATGACACCGATCGAACCGACAATAGAACCAGGATTGGCGATGATTTTTGTTGCATAAATAGCACTATAGTAACTTCCGCTTGCCATGATCCCAGATGCATAAGCAATCACAGGTTTATGGCCTTTAAGCGTTTTGATAGCATAGGCGATCTCTATAGAAGGTGCGACAGCTCCTCCTGGAGAATCGATGCTGAGCAATACCCCTTTGATCTTAGGATCATTTTGGGCTTCTTCGATCTCTTTGACCAGACCATCTGCATCAAAGATAGGACCTATAAGTTGTATCTCCTGTAGGTTCGCAGGTCGAAGTTCTGTCGTTGAAGAGGGGATGAGCACGACAAATGCGATGAGTAAAAAAAGCATCCCCAAAAAGTGTTGACCGATCCATTTGATGGCGTTGCTTATGGCTTTAAACATATCGTTCTCCTTCGATGTAAAGTTGGGTTACTTCTTTGGTATGTAAGATCGTCCAAAGGGCTAATTCTTCTTCTCTTACAGGTGCTTTAGAGAGTGTAATCAGAGCAAAATCTGCATCTTTTCCTTTGGTGATCATCCCGCCATTGGTGTTTAAAATATTAGCGGCGTCTTGCGTGACCGCTTTGATAAGTTTTTCTGAGAGTGTTTGGATAGGGATGTGGTGGTGCAGCATTAATGCTGCTTTGAGTTCATCAAAAAGATTGAGAGAATCATTAGAGCTTAATCCATCGGTTGCCAGACTAAAAGGAAGATCAAGTGATTCAATCGCCAATCTGCCGCATCCAAGATAGCGGTTGGAACGTGGACAGTGAGCGATGGAATGACCATGTTTCGCTAGATGATGCAATTCCTCATCTGTCGCCTGTACACAGTGGGCAAAGTGTGTCGGATAAGTGTCAAACGCAGGAAGAAATTCTTGTATGGTTGTGACAGGGGTCGAGGTGTTGAAGTATTTGAGAAAAAATGCTTTGAATGAACCCTCATTGGACTCTAGCCACTCTCTTTCTGCTTGAGATTCTAGAAAATGTGCACTCAAAGGAAGTTGATGTTTTTTTGCGAGTTGGACTGCTCGTGTAACTAAGATAGGATGGACAGAATAAGGAGCATGTATCGCAATAGCAGGGGTGATCCGAGAAGACGGATCGCAGGACTGAGACGCTTTGAGACGTTCTTGAAAATCATTGTACAGGATGTCAGCCGTTGCGGCATTGGAACCGATGAGTTCATTGAAAAATACAACACGCTGTGGTGTTTTTTCACACACTTCAAGTTCATTTCCAAAACTTGAAATGGCCCCAAAAGTGGTGATGCCAGAACGCATCATGTTGTCACACTCTTGGAGCATTATTTCATTGTTGCACTCTGCCATCAGTGTATCGCGATGCTCGATCACTGAGTCAAGCCATGGGTGAAATGAACCAAATTCCAAAGAAGTTTTATTGGCTGAAAATTCAAGATGGACATGGGTGTTGATGAAACCAGGATAGAGGATGGTATGTGGAGGTGTGGTAATCAAAGTCGCATCGGAATAACGATGTTGAAGTGTTTCTACAGTGCCGATCTCTTCTATGATTTCACCAAACGCAATAGCATGATCTTTAAGATAGCCTTCTGGCGTATAGATGAAATCTGCGGATATAATCTTCATTTTGCCTCATATTCAATTAGTTTAGCTAAAATAATACCCTAAATTAAATAAACAAGGTAGAACAATGAAAATAGTAGTCATTCAAGGTCCAAATCTTAATATGTTAGGTGTCAGAGAACAGAGTATTTATGGTCCTATGAAATTGGAAGATATTCATGCACAGATGAAAGCATTTGCAGATCAAAACAAGATCGAAATCGAATTTTTCCAAAGCAACTTAGAAGGTGAGATTGTAGATCGTATTCAAGAGTGTATGGGAGATGCAGACGGTATCATCATTAACCCAGCGGCATATACCCATACTTCTATTGCAATCCGTGATGCGATCTCGGCAGTGCAGATTCCTACACTTGAAGTGCATCTTTCTAACATTTACCAAAGGGAAGAGTTTAGACATACTTCACTTACAGCACCTGTATGCGCAGGCCAAATTTCAGGTATGGGACCATTTAGTTATCATTTGGCGATGGTGGGTATGACGCAAATATTGACAGAAGTGGCTGCGATGAGAGAGCATCATGCGAAGATGAAAGCACAAGCCGAAACAAAATAAAGATAAATTTTTTCAAGAGATCACAAAAGGCGCATGATGAACTCTATGTTCAAAAATGAGAATGCTATCTATTATGAGTGTGGATATAGTTGCGACAATGCACTCTACCTTTCTTTGGGAAGCGAAGCATTTTTCATTACCGACAGTCGTTACACTATCGATGCAAAAGAGCATGTTCAAAATGCTATGGTGGTTATCACCGCTGATCTTTATGCAGAAGCTCTGTCGATCTTAAAAAAATCAAAAGTAAAAAAAGTATTTTTTGATCCCAAAGAGTGGTCGGTAGATGGATTTGATCGGATCAATCAGGTGGAAGGGAAAATCACTTTTGTTCCGGAGGTTGATCTTTCGCACAAAAAGCGCATCATCAAAAATGATGAAGAGTTAAAGATACTCGCTAAAGCTGTCAAATTGGGCAGTAAGGCTTTTAAAGCTTTTGCACAAATGATCGAAGAAGAAGGATTTGGTAAAAACGAGTTTGATTTAACTTATAAGGCAAAATCTGTTTTAAGTGACTTCGGAAAGTATGAGCTGAGTTTTGACCCTATCGTTGCGATCAATAGTAACGCGGCAAAGCCGCATGCGATGCCTACGTCTAAAAAATTAGTCCCGAATGATCTTTTATTGGTAGATGCGGGGCTCAAGTACAAACGCTACTGTTCCGACAGAACGCGTACCGTGTTTGCAACGGATGGATTTCGCTTTGATACGAAGCAGCAGTTTAAGCAAAAAAAGATACAAAAAGCCTATGATACAGTCCTCAAGGCGCATGACAATGCTATCGCTAAAGCATGTTCTGGGATGAAAGCCAAAGAGGTAGATGCATTGACGCGCGACATCATCACCAAAGCGGGGTTTGGAGAGTATTATGTCCACTCCACAGGACATGGTGTGGGGCTCGATATTCACGAGATGCCTTATATATCGAGCCGATCTGATACGGTGATAGAAGATGGGATGGTCTACACCATAGAACCAGGTATTTATATCCCGAATGAGTTTGGTATACGTATCGAAGATATGGTCGCTATGGTGGATGGTAAAGCGGTTGTTTTGTAGGTATGTAGATGTTATGCAAAAAGATAGATGCGCACAATACCCTGATCAAGCGAAAAGGGTTTCCTTTTGTTCAAACACACCGAAATGGGCATAGTGTTTTGTTAGGGATTGGTGGCAATATAGGAGATGTGATACGTCGCTTTGAACATCTTTTAGTGTATCTGGCAAGGTCACCTTTGATCCGCGTGGTAGAATCGGCACCGATTTTGAAAAATCCACCGTTTGGGTATAGTGAGCAAAATGATTTTTATAATTCTGTGTTACATGTAGAGACTACCCTTTCTCCTAAAGCATTATTGCGTTATGTGCTTTATGTGGAGAAGATTTTTGGACGCAAGCGGCTTTTTAAGGATAGTCCACGAACGTTAGATATCGATATCCTTTTTTATGAGAATGTGGTATTGAATACAAAGCAATTGATACTACCGCATCATGGGTGGAGAGAACGTCCTTCTGTGTTGATCCCGTTGCGATCGATCAGAGGATTTCATAAGAAAATGAAACAAAAATATCATTGGAAAAGAAAGGATTAAAATGATTCAGGAAACATTTGTCGCAGTCGATGCCAAGAGTGCTTATAAGCTTGCACTTGAAAAGTATGGTGAAAATGTTGAGCTGATCGCGGCGAAGCAGATACAGGATGAACGGGGAAATTTTCGTTCTGAAGTTACTTTTGCTGTCCCTAAAGCGCTTTTTATACAAAAATCTTTAGGGGAATCTGTAGGGATGTCAAATGAAGATGCAGCGCTGTTGGCCGAACTCAATGGGTTAAAAAGAGAGCTTTCTTCCATGAGAGAAGAGATGATCCAAACCGACGAGAATATCGTACAAAAAGTCAAATCACTTTTTGAGAAAAAAGGGATTGCGAAACAGTGGTTGGATGAAAGTGTGGCATCGTTGAGTGAAGAGAGTATCCTTGAGGACGATACGTTGTTGGTCTCTTATTTGCTTGAAGAGATCGACGAGAAAGTCAATGTCAAAGAAGAAGATTTGAGTGAGCCCAAAATCGTGATGCTGGTTGGTCCGACAGGGGTGGGAAAAACAACGACGATTGCAAAACTCGCTGCACGGTATGCGTACTTGATGGAAAGACCTTATAAGGTAGCATTGCTCAATCTTGATAGTTACAAAATCGGAGCATTTGAACAGCTTGCACATTATGCGGACATTATGCAAGTGGAACATCGCACCGTTCAAACACTCGAATCGTTTAAAGAGCATTTGGAAACTTTTAAGGATTATGATGTGATTTTAGTCGATACGGCTGGCATGTCTCCTTATGATACGCAAAAATTTATCAAAACAGTAGAGTATGTCCAAACCGATATTCCTAGAAAACTAGAAGTCAATCTTGTAATCTCTGCAACAGTCAAATATGAAGACATGGATGCGCTTTATCAGAATTTTTCTTTTTTAAATTTAGATAGTGTTATTATCAGTAAATTTGATGAAACGAAACATTTGGGGACG
>JBEARN010000058.1:0-7749 GCA_041163165.1 Pseudomonadota bacterium | reverse complement strand
TCCTCTCGCATCGATACCCGCAACAAAGTCAAGGTCATAGCTTTTGTAACGATTTTCTAAATGAGTCATGAGTGTATTGAGTGCATGATGTGAAGAGAGAAGGGTGGTGATATCTTTAAAGATGATCCCTGGTTTTGGAAAATCAGGGATGTCTCTAATGCTGTTTAGGATGATGTTTTTTTCTTCTGTTGTGAGTGAATTCATTTGATTAGATTTCCTTTTATTTAACTTTTGGCATTGCTACTCTCTTCATTTTTTTTCAAAGAGAGTGATGAGATTGTCACCGCTTCGCTTTTCACAAAAGAAAAAACGAAGCAAAAAAGGGTTGTAGCTCTCGAATCGCTATGCTTTCAAGGGCGTTCGCCACAACATAAACACACGATGCGTGATTAAATAGATTTTATCCTAAATCACTTCCAAAAGCACAAACACTTTCGATCTTCTCTACACGTCCTGCGTGTCTTCCGCCTTCGAATTCGGTTGAGG
Organism: Pseudomonadota bacterium; assembly: GCA_041163165.1. Classification (GTDB taxonomy): domain Bacteria; phylum Campylobacterota; class Campylobacteria; order Campylobacterales; family Sulfurovaceae; genus Sulfurovum. The sequence goes on along the minus strand of JBEARN010000058.1, from coordinate 7,263 downwards.
CAAACGTGGCTATCATATCTTCGATCACCCCTTTGCCTACGACACGTTCCCCAAAACAAAGAATGTTCGCATCGTTGTGTTGACGTGTGAGTTTGGCGGTATAAGTATCGTGACAAAGTGCCGCGCGAATTCCTGCCACTTTATTTGCAGCGATAGAGATGCCGATACCTGTGCCACAGATGAGAATCCCAAAACTTCCTTTATCTAAGAGTACTGCATCGGCACATTTTTTTGCAAAATCTGGATAATCGACTCTCTCATCAGAGTCCGGTCCAAGATCGATGATCTCATGACCCAGTGAACGGACATAACTTTTCACAAAATCTTTGATGGCATATCCAGCATGGTCTGTAGCGATATAAAATTTTTTTGACATAGTTTTCCTTTACTCTATAGGGCTTTCATGCTGTATCGATTCAATTCTTCGACCGACACGCCCCCATCTGACAGTAAATCGTTGATTGTTCCAAAGTGCTTCACATGTTTTGGAATCGATGTCGATGTCACCACATATACGTTTAAGACTCGCATTGTCTTTGCCTCCACCAAATTCATCACCATGAAGTACTTCTTCATAAGAGCGATGTTCCAAACTCATATAAATTAGCCACGGTTTTCCCACGATCAATGCATAAGGCACAGAGCCCCAAAAACGGCTGTCGTTAGAATTGTCACGGTTATCACCGATCATGTAGAAGTGGTCTTCTTCCACTTTTGCATAAAGGGCATTGACCGCTTTAGAACCTATCTCGTAGGTAGGCGCATCAAGTGTATCGATGTAGACCGGAGTCATATTGATCTCTTTGTTATACACATAGTACTGCAAAAGTACCTCGAAAATATTTGAACCTTCAGGTGCGTATTGAATTCCTGGATATTGATCCATATAAGGATTCTCTACCCACAGCTTATCATTGAAAGAGCGGATCTTTTCTGTACGGTAGTTTGCTTTGATATAGGCATCACCCTCGTGAAAGTGAATGAGAAGTTTTTTGTCAGCATAAAGCAATTCATCTCCACCTACAGCGACACAACGTTTGACGTAGTGAATCTTATGATTTTTCGGGTAACGAAAGATAACGATATCTTCTCTTTGTGGGCGTGGACCTTCTATAAGATGACCATTGCCATTAAAATCTGGCAAAATGGGGATCTCGAGCCAAGGAAGATGCGGCGTGGGTATTCCGTAAGAGAATTTTTTTGCAAAAAGAAAATCGCCGATCAGTTGGGTTCGTTTCATCGAGCCAGATGGGATGACAAATGATTGTGCGACAAAAAAGATGAGAAAAAGAACGATGATGATGGTTCCTGTCCATGAGCTTGCAAAACGGTTGAATCTGATAAAGAATGCTTTCATGGTGTTATTTTCTCGCTTGGGCAGATTTGAGTGTGTTGCTTAAAAGCATTGCGATGGTCATAGGTCCGACCCCACCTGGTACAGGGGTAATGTAACTGCATTTTTTGCTTACATTTTTGAAGTCTACATCTCCTACCAGCGAACCGTCCGCGATACGGTTGATACCTATATCGATGACGATCGCCCCTTCCTTGACCATATCTTCTTTGATCAGTCCAGCGACACCTACACCCACGACAACAATGTCGGCTTTGCTCGTATGCGCCTTAAGGTCTTTGGTGTAGATATGAGTGACAGTGACTGTTGCATCGGCATTGAGGAGGAGTGATGCCATCGGTTTTCCGACGATATTGCTTGCCCCTACCACACACACATCTTTTCCTTGGAGGTCGATTTTATACTCTTCAAAAAGCTTCATTACTCCTAGCGGTGTACAAGGGACAAAACTATCAAGTTTGGTGACAAGTCTCCCAACATTATAGGCGTGAAAACCATCGACATCTTTTTTGGGGTCTATCACTTCAAGGATTTTGTCTGTATCGACATGTTTAGGCAAAGGCAGCTGCACCAAAATCCCATCGATGCGAGGATTCCCATTCATCATCTCTATGGTAGCGATGATTTCATCTTGACTGATGGTGTCCGGCATGTGGTGGGTGATCGAATAAAACCCCACCTTTTCGCATGCTTTTGCTTTCATATTGACATAAGCATGACTGGCAGGGTCATCTCCTATGAGTATCACAGCGAGTCCAGGAACGATGTTTTTTTCTTGTTTGAGTTTTGAAACCTCAGAGGTAACGTGGGCTTGTACTTTATTGGCTAAGGATTTACCATCGAGAAGTTGCATATAGAGTCACCTTATATTTTTTGTTGTATTATATCAAAAATAGTTTAGGCAAGCTCATTTGCTATAGATAGGAGTGATCATCCCCGATGAAAAAAGCGCTATGGGTACCTTTGATTTTTACATTTTTTTTATCTGCACAAGAGGATTTTATCTCCCATTATGAGTATGGTGAGATGCTTTATGCCAATCCTAGAGGAGTGAGTTGCAGCCAATGTCACGGAGAAAATGGGGAAGGGAAAACCATCGTCACTTACATGAACGGCAAAAAGATACTCAAGGGGGCAGATATCAGACAAAATACACTAGAAGAGATGATTGTTTCTGTCAATAGTGAACATCAGATCATGCCACGGTATTATTTAACAGACGCAGAGATTAAAGCGATTTTTGATTATCTTAGAAAGAAAAATAAAGGGTATCTTTCTCAAAAAGAAAGAAAATAAAAAAGAAACCATTTGCAGGGATGAACCTGCAAAATGGATTAAAGTGGTGTTACATTTTCAGCTTGTGGACCTTTTTGACCTTGACCTAACTCAAATGTTACTGCTTGACCTTCTTTTAGAGTGACACGCCCGCTCCCTTGATTGTTAACTTGACGAAAATGAACAAATACATCATCTCCACCGTTTTCTTGTTGGATAAATCCATATCCTTTTTCGTCATTGAACCATTTAACCGTTCCGTTTAGTAATGTTGCCATTGTAGTTGTACCTTTTGGTAATAATTTTCGCTTAGCATTAAGTAAGCGGAATCCAAATCAGCGAGAAGTCTTTCGGGTCTAGCAGTCACACTTTACACACGAAAAATGAACTCAAATCTCATCTTTCATCACAGATATTGTATCTTAATTTTGATCTTATAAACTTATATTAAATAGAATTATTGTTATCTTCCAGCCATTGGGAGAGAGGTGTAAGCGTTTCGATAGGCTTTGGAGCCGTTCTGAGTATCTCCGCAAGGCTTTTAACACCCATCGAAAGAAGGTATTGTAAGTTGTTATCAAAAGTCGCATTTTCTATGACATAGATGTTGTTTTTTGGAATTTCAAACATAAATCCACCATTTGGGATAGGGGACATTGAAAGGGTTACCGTGTAGTGGTCTTTGATGATGCTCTCTTTTTGAGAATACATTAACCCTACATTGTACCCTTGTTCTGAAAAACCTTTGATCGCCACTACTAAGACTTGGTTTTTCCCTTTTTTGGATGAGTTGAAGATCCCTACAAGTTCACTGATCGTTTGGTACCCAGGGATTTTGGCAAAAAGGTGTTCAAAAAGATTAGCCAGTTTCGTTCGTGCCAAATGTCCTAAAATATAAAGAATGACTAAAAAAATCATGATAACGAGTAATTCCCACAAAAAGAGATATTTCTCAGGAAGAAAACCTATGAGTATAAAAACCTTTCCTACCATGAGTTCTATTTTGGTAAAAAGCCATGAAATAATAATCACGATCGCAACGATCGGCAAGAGCCAAAAAAGCCCCTGAACCATTGTTTGGATGAAGTGTTTGAATGGAGTGTATCTCATTTCTTCAGCTCCTCCAGCCAAAGGGTCACATCTGCATCGCTTGCCATCTTCCAGTCAGCACGGGGACTGAGTGAGATGGTACCGACCTTAGGTCCATCTGGGATGCAAGAGCGTTTAAACTGTTGGGTAAAAAATCGGCGTAAAAAAACTTTGAGCCACTGAGTGATGGTTTCATTGCTGTATTTCCCATCGAACGCCATTATGGCAAGATGTCTTATCTTTGTTGGTCGAGCACCATATTTGATGAAGTGATACAGAAAAAAATCATGCAACTCAAAAGGTCCTACTATCTCTTCTGTTTGTTGCATGATTTCATTTTCTTTCGCTGGAAGTAGTTCCGGACTGATCGGTGTTGCAAGGATATCATCGATAATTGATGCGATCATTTCATTTGATTTGAAGTATTCGATGACATACTGGATCAGTGTCTTCGGGATACCACTGTTAAGAGCATACATACTCATATGGTCGCCATTATAAGTAGACCACCCTAGCGCGATCTCGCTTAAGTCACCAGTACCTATGACGAGACCATTCATTTTGTTGGCTAGATTCATCAGTATCGAGGTTCTTGCGCGGGCTTGCACATTTTCATAGGTGATGCTATGTTCGTCTTTGTCATGTTCTATCGCTTCAAATTCTTGCAACGCTAATTCACTGATATCGATTGTTTTCAGTGTGACACCAAGGGCTTTACACAATGTTTCTGCATTGTTTTTTGTACGATCGGTCGTCCCAAATCCTGGCATCGTCACAGCAATAATGTTTTTGTTATCCCATCCCATCATCTCAAATGCTTTGTGTGTAGAAAGCAGGGCAAGTGTTGAGTCAAGTCCTCCGGAAATGCCTATAAGGGCTTTTGAAATGTGCGTATGAGACATGCGTTTGATGAGTCCATGCGCTTGTATCTGAACGATCTCTTCGCAACGTTCTTGTTTCTCCTCAAAACGGGAAGGGACAAACGGATGAGGATTGGGCTTGCGTTGAGTTTCTTGCGTCTGAGGTATCGAATCGATCCCAATCAATCGCGCATCTGTACGGGCACCATCGGTGTAGCTTGACTCGTTCATTCTGAGCCATTGCAAACGTTCCAGATCAACATCCGCATAGATCAGATGACTTTCTGAGGCAAAGCGTTCATTGCGGGATAAAGTTGCGCCATATTCACAGATCATGGCATCCCCACCGAAAACCGTATCTGTGGTCGATTCACCTATGCCAGCAGAGGTGTAGACATATGCAGCCATACAACGCGCACTTTGTGTGCGGACGAGTTCTTCGCGGTATGCTGCTTTTCCGATGAGTTCATTGCTTGCTGAAAGATTGAAAAGAAGATTGGCGCCATTGGTTGCCAATTGGTTGCTTGGTGGGGTAACTGCCCAAAGGTCCTCGCATAATTCTATCCCAAACGTCATATTTTCGCGATCTGTAAAAAGAAGGTCGATGCCAAACGGCACTTCTTGGTCGCATAAAAATGCTGTGCTATCGGTGATGTTTTTACCCGTAACAAATTGACGTTTTTCATAAAATTCTTTTTTGTTGGGCAGATAACTTTTTGGGACGATACCCAGCAGTTTCCCTTTTTGTATTACGACGGCACAGTTGTAGAGTCTATTGGCATCCAGTAGAGCGATACCTACTATCGCAATGGTGTCGATCTTTTTCGTTGCTTCCAGGAGATCAAAGAGTGCTTCATTCTGTGCAGTGATGAGTGTTTGGTTGAGCAAAAGATCACTGGCGGTGTATCCGGTCAAAGTAAGTTCAGGAAATACAACGACACCTACCTTTTGATCGTATGCTTGTTGGATGAGCCGAAGTACCTCTTTGGCATTGGCAATAGGATTGGCTACCACTGTTTGATGAACAGCAGCTCCGACTCTGTAGTATCCAAACACGTTTATCCCTTCATTACGTAAACCTCGGGAAATCCCAAGGACTTTAGCTTAGGCTCTTTGAGCTACCACTTCGATACTGATGATCTCATCGTTTTGCTCGATGTTATCAAGTACCATAAAACTCTCTGTATCATTTTCATCGATCGCCCCAAAGACAGTATGGACACCATCAAGGTGAGGGGTGGCAACAAATGTGATGAAAAATTGACTCCCTCCGGTGTTTGGTCCTGCATGCGCCATAGAGAGGACACCTCTTCTGTGACGATGTGTACTGGTGTCTGTTTCACAGTCGATCTGCCAGTCTGGTCCGCCTGTACCTGCCAATGTAGGGTTTCCTGTAGGACCCGAGTGAGGACATCCCCCTTGTGCCATAAATCCTGGGATCACTCTATGAAATTTCAAATGATTATAAAAACCAGTTTCTGCCAAGTGAGCGAAGTTTGCTACGGTGTTGGGTGCATCTTCTTTGAAAAGTGTTGCCCAGATCACACCTTTGGCGGTGGTGAACTTTGCATAGTTGTATGTATCCATCACGGACTCAGCGATATCGTATCTTTTTGTTTGTTTTCCAAATCTTCCAAACATAATGGTTTAGTCCTTCTATAATAAATTTAGGCTATCATTATACCACTAAAAGATAAGAGGTTTAAAGTATGGAGTTGTGTGTTGCGCTTGATTTGCCATCATCGAAGGAAAATTTAGCACTTGCAGCGTCCTTAGGGTCGCATGATATTTGGATGAAGGTGGGGTTTCGTACGTATATTCGTGATGGTAAACCATTTATAGATGCGCTCAAAAAGATTAATCCAAACTTCAAAATATTTTTAGACCTAAAACTTTATGATATCCCGAACACGATGGCAGATGCAGCGGAAGAGATCGCAAAGCTCGGTGTTGATATGTTCAACATCCATGCTTCGGCAGGCTCTGTGGCGATGCAGGCAGTGATGGAGAGATTGAGTAGTTATGAAAAACGGCCGTTAGTGCTTGCCGTAACAGCATTGACCTCTTTTGATGAGAAAAATTTTCAAGCCATCTACGAAAAAGGGATCGATGAGAAAGCAGAACAGTTTGCGAAGATGAGTTATGAAAATGGCTTAGATGGTGTGGTCTGTTCTACTTTTGAAAGCAGGGCGATCAAGGTGGCTACTTCTGATGCATTTCTTACACTTTGCCCAGGGATTCGCCCTTTTGGGGAAGATGCAGGAGACCAGCAACGCGTAGCGACACTTGAGCTTGCGCATCAAGAGGCAGTCGATTATCCTGTAGTAGGAAGACCTATCTATAATGCAGAGAATCCTCAAGTGAAAGTAGAAGAGATTTTAAAAGTGATATCTACCTTTTAATCTCTTTCTTCTGTGTGGTAAGTTCTACGGCATTTTCCATTCCCATTTTCATAAAAAACGCCCCGATTCCAAAGAGTATGAGTATCAAAATAGGTGTCAATTTACTTAGCATGTATAAACCTTTGTATCTCAAGATAAAGTGTAATCATATTGAATTTTTATAAAAAAGACAAAAGAGGTTTTAAAAATCTCATGAATGTTCAAAATAGCTTCTTTTTTAAGCTTCTATTTAACCCATTGCCATTATAATCTCATCCTCTTTTAAAGACATGGACAGTTGGGT
>JBEARN010000057.1:0-7794 GCA_041163165.1 Pseudomonadota bacterium | reverse complement strand
CTCTGACCTGCTATCATCCCACCAAACCAGACAAAAAGAAGGGTAAGTCCAGTCATTAGAAGATAAGTTTTAAATTGTTCCATTTATTTCATTCCTTATAATTGTATGATTTATGATTGTTATTTTTGAAATTATACTATCGATTTAGGGTAAATTGATGGTAAATATAGAGGTTAAAAGTAGAGAAATTCTCTACTTTTTAAAGACATTTCCTAACATCCCTTTGATCGCACTTTGCAAATCTGCAGGGTAGATGACGAATTTGGAGTTGTCACTTTTGCTGATCTTTTCTAATGAAGTGATATAACGATCTCCAAGCAAGAACATCGCAGGGAGTTCTTTGTCTTGAATGTTGTCACTGATCAGTCTGATCGCTTCAGCCGAAGCGTTGGCAAGAGCGATTTGTGCTTGCGCTTCTCGTTTGGCGGCTTCAAGTTTCCCATCGGCTTCTAGAATAGCAGCATTTTTATTCCCCTCTGCAGTGGTTTCGATGGCGCGTCTTTCTCTCTCAGCTGCTGCTTGACGTTCCATGGAGGCTTGCATGGAAGCAGAAGGTGAAATATCTTGTATCTCTACCGATTTGACCGTTACACCCCAGTCTGCGACATCATCTACGATCTGATCTTTGAGCCTTGTTTTAATGATCTCACGGTTTGAAAGGGCTTCGTCCAGTGACATTTCTCCCAAGATAGAACGCAATGTTGTCATGACAAGTTGTTGGATCGCAAGTTTGAAATTTTCGATCCCATAAAGTGCGTCTCTAGGGTTAGTAACGCGTATGAAAGTGACTGCATTGGTAAGGATGACGGCATTGTCTTTGGTGATGACCTCTTGCTGCGGGATATCCAAGATGATATCTCTTGTGCTGATGCGTGCTCGTATCGCTTCGATGTAAGGGATGATGATGTTAAGACCCGGAGTGAGAGTACGAGAAAATTTTCCTAATCTCTCTACGACCCACTCTTCGCCTTGGGGAACGATATTGATCCCTTTGTAAAGGGTGATGATAACGCCGATGGCTAATATAACGACAATATTTAATGCTTCCATAGTGTTCCTTTTTTACTTTTTTGTGAACGGTTCCACTTCTATAAGTTGACCGTTAATTTGAACGATTTGTACTCGCGTTCCTTCTGGGATGTGCGTGTTTGCTATCGCATGCCATGAAGTGTTGCCAAGTACAGGAGTGTCAAAAGTGACTTTGCCTCTTTGATGCGGCTCTATCTCTTCTTTGACGATGCCGAGTGTATCGAGTCTATAGTTTGATTGACCGCTTTTGGTGACAGGTTGTTCTCTAAACCATTTAAACCAAATCGCAATCGCAAGAATAGAAAGTGCCATCCATAGAGTCAGTTCGATGGTAAATGAGGTACCAAACCAAGCATCTAGTATCCCTACGATGATGGCAGCGATACCTAGACCAAGCATGAAAAAAGTACCCATGCTCATATCCCCTATCAGCAACGCGATACCCAAAATAACCCAGTGCCACCATAAAACGGTTTCATTCAAAAATGTGATCAATATCCACTCCTTCGTTTTGAAGATCGGAAACTATTATAGCGTAATAAAGAGGCACCCATAAGTATTATTTGGATATAATCCCCAAAATTTTCATTAAGAGCAAGGATAATAGATGTCAAGTTTAAATGTATATTATGACAAAGATTGTGATATTAACATCATCAAATCAAAAACAGTAGCAATGATCGGTTTCGGTTCACAAGGGCATGCGCATGCAGAAAACCTTAGAGATTCAGGTGTAAACGTGATCATCGGTTTAAGAGAAGGTGGATCTTCTTGGAAAAAAGCTGCGGCGAAAAACTTTGAAGTATTGACTGTGGCTGCTGCTTCTGCAAAAGCAGATGTGGTGATGATCCTTCTTCCAGATGAAAATCAAGCTGAGATCTACAAAAATGAGATCGAGCCAAACTTGAAGCAAGGTGCAACGATCGCATTTGGTCACGGGTTTAACATCCACTACGGACGCATCAACCCAAGAGCAGATATCAACGTAACGATGATCGCTCCAAAAGCACCAGGTCATACTGTACGTTCTGAGTTCGTAAGAGGCGGCGGTATCCCAGATCTTATCGCAGTGGGGCAAAACCCAAGCGGCACAACAAAAGAGTTGGCACTTTCTTATGCATCGGCAATCGGTGGAGGTAGAACAGCGATCATCGAAACGACATTTAAAGATGAAACAGAAACAGACTTGTTTGGGGAGCAAGCTGTACTTTGTGGTGGTACAGCAGCACTCGTTCAAGCTGGATTTGAAACATTGACTGAAGCAGGATATGCACCAGAGTTGGCATATTTTGAGTGTCTTCATGAGTTGAAGTTGATCGTTGACTTGATGTTCCAAGGGGGGATCGCGGATATGAGATACTCTATCTCTAACACCGCAGAGTATGGAGACTATGTTTCAGGAAAAAGAGTGATCAACGAACACTCTAAGCAAGCGATGAAAGATATCCTTAAAGAGATTCAAGATGGTAGATTTGCAAAAGACTTTATCCTTGAAGGTCAAGCAGGATACCCAAGAATGAACGCTGAGCGTAAAAACGACAAAGAACTTCTTATCACGAAAACAGGTGAGAAACTTCGTGCGATGATGCCATGGATTGCATCAAACAAAATCGTAAACCAAGAAACCAATTAATCTTTTTGGTGATTTGCACTCATCTTTGAATGATGGGTGCGGTCAGCTACCATATGTAGCCCCCCTTACCCAATACATTCAAACCTAAGCACAACTTACCAAAAATATTTAATTGGTTTAACCTCCAAATCTTCAACAAATTAATTAAAAACTAAATAGTTTCAAAATTAATCACAACTCAACAAAATCTTTACTTGGTTTGACTTGTCAAATCTTCAACAAGAATCACAATTCTGATACTAATATACCAATAACTCATTCCCAGTTACCAATTACCAATACTTTGTTACAATGTGTCAAATTTTATTAAGTGGATTTGGGTCGCGTGCAGTATCGTTTTAAAGACAATATTTTTATAGCCATAGGTTTATTTTTTCTCACTACGATAGCTTCTTTTGGCTACATGATAGGTGACGAAGAGCCGATGATGGGGCAGTCTCCTATCGCGCAAACCTATACGATGGATCAACGCAAAATCAACGAGTTGCCCAAAACAGATATGGAAGAGATGACGATAGAGCAGATCTTTCCTGCCGTAGTCAACGATATCGAACAAGAAGTGCCACCTGTGCAAAAAGCAATCTCTGAACAATCGGTAGATCAAAATGCAACACCAACGGCACAAAGTCAAAGTGTGAAGATCAAGCATCAAGGGCATGCGGAAGTAGAAATAAGCCAAAAGCCAAAGCTGGTCATCATCATCGATGATGTCACTACACGAAAAGAGTTGAGCGACATTCAAGGGCTAGGTATGAAAATCACCCCTTCCATTTTTCCCCCTTCTCAACGATCGATGAAATCACATCTTTTGGCAAAAGGGTTAACACACTATATGATCCACCTTCCCATGGAGTCATCTAGCACGCAATTGAACACACAATACAAAACCCTTTTTACGACAGATGATGAGAGCAAAATTCAAACAAGGGTTAAAGAGATTCGGGATCTTTTTCCTACAGGACACTACATCAATAACCATACAGGATCCGTATTTACGGCAAACTTTGATGCGATGATGGTGCTCTATAAAGCACTTCGCGAAGCAGGATTTGTTTTTGTGGATAGTCGTACTATAGGCGCGTCGCAAGTAAAAAAAGTGATGCAAGCTTTTGGGGATGATTATATCTCAAGGGATGTGTTTATCGACAATGAACGTACTATTTGTTATATCCATCATCAGCTGAAAATAGCGGTAGAGGATGCCAAAAGAAAAGGGTACGCGATCGCGATAGGGCATCCGCACCACATAACCATTGAAGCGCTTGCCAAAGCGACCGATATTTTAGCTGATGTGGAACTGCTTTATATTGATGAGCTATATAAATAGCACCTTAAAATGACAATTTGAAATATTTTGGATTTTTGATCAAAGAGATTTGATACGATTGTGTTAAAAAAGGATCGCTATGGGTTTGCAGCTCAGAGAACACATCCCGCTTTTAGAGGTGATGGAAAAATATCCTAAGACACTTTTTTATAAAGGTAATCCAGACTTGCTTCAACGTCCCAAAGTCTCTATCGTAGGGACGAGAAGACCTTCACTGTATACTCAGGAGTTCACCCGTATTTTGGCAAATGCTTTGGCAAAAAGAGGGGTTTGTGTTGTCAGTGGTGGAGCGATGGGTGTCGATGCGTTGGCGCATCATGGTGCAGGGGCAGAAAATACCATTGCGGTGGTGGCGAATGGATTAGATATTTACTATCCTGCGCTCAACAAAGAGCTTCTTCAGAAAATCGAAAAACATGGATTGTTATTGAGTCAGTTTGAAAATGGTTTTAAGGCAACAAACTGGAGTTTTGTAGTGCGTAATGAATTGGTCGTAGCTTTGGGTGATATCCTTATCGTCACAGAGGCAGACATCGACAGTGGTTCGATGCGTTCCGTTGAGTATGCGCTTAAAATGGGAAAAGAGATATTCGTGTTGCCTCAAAGGCTTAATGAGAGTTTGGGAACAAACAGGTTATTGAAGCATCATCAGGCCAAAGCGATAGAAGATATCGAAACCTTTGCTGCTCGATTTGGCGAAGTGGCAAATATCCAGACGATCAAAGATGATTTCTTTTATTTTTGTCAAAAATTCCCATCGCTCGATGAAAGTATAGAAAAATTTGGAGACAGGGTTTATGAAGCAGAGCTTGAAGGGATCATCACGATACAAAATGGTATCGTGAGATTGTCTTAGTCATTTTTCTCTTCAGATTCTCCGGTGAGTATTTCAGCGACTTCTACTTTCGCCACTTCTTCAGCGATTTTCTCTAACATTTTGGTTTTAAATATTTCAATTTCTGCAAGATATGAAGTGATCTTCGCGGTCGCTTGCGCTTTCAAAATTTTGAGTTTGGCACGCTCTTCCTTGGTTGGTGTAGGAGCGATATTCTTCATGGCAGAACGGGCGATTTCGATGAGTGAATTTGACTTCGCTATGGCAACATCACTTTCAGATTTGGCGATGGCTACTTCCGCAGCTGATTTCGTAATGCTAAGGGTCTCTTTGGGATGTTCGACCTCTTTAGGGGCTTTTATTTTGCTCATTTCAACCTTATGGGTTGCCTCTACGATCTTTTTGGTAGTATTTGCCTTAGCCAATTCTACCGAACTGACAGCTTCGATGATAGTCGCCAACGCAGCATCTTCTGCGGCTTGACGATTTTCTGCAGTTGCTTGGTCGATCTGATCGACTGCTTTTGAGATGCGTGTGATCGCTTTGGTTTTTGCGATCTGCACCTCTGCTTTGCTTTGTGCTATCTCTGCCATCGCTTTTGCTTTGATGATCTCTGTGTTAATGTTCTCTAACGTAGTGACATTTTCATCAAGAGAGATATTGACACTTTTGACCATCCGGTCGAGTGCTTCAAGCGCATCTTCCCTCGCAGCTTCTACTTTGTTGACCGCTGTAGAAAGATATTGGTTAAAATCTTTATGTTTGGTGCTTTGATTGGCTTCCTCTGCTACAAGAAAAGTAGCCCCTAAAAGTGTAAATAAAAGAAAATGTTTCATGGTGATCCTTTAATGATGACTTATTTTTTCGCACCTGTGAGTTGAGACATGAGTTCTTCCAGTGATGCCTCAGGGATAAACCCAGCTTCTACAAATTGGACATTGCCTTGACCATCTGCAGCTACCAAGAAAGGGATGCCTCCTTGCCATTGGGCTCTTTGTTGGATATAGTTTACGAATTCTCCTGCTTGTTCTTCTGAAGCAACGATATAGTTCATCTTTTTCTCTTCCGCAAAAGATTTGACTTGTTCTTGGTTATATCCCTGGACTTCTATAGAGACGATCGCCAGAGTATCTTTATATTTTTCTTGCAAAGCGATCATGTGTGGGATCGAAGCGAGACATGGCGGGCATTTGTGACCGAAAAACTCCAAAAACACGATCTTGTTCTCAAGCCCCTTGATCTTAAATCCTTGTGTCGTTCCTGTCACTTCATAGGTTTTTCCTTCTATGTCGGTCATCGTCATTTCTATGAGAGATGTGTCATCATTTGCCGCCTGTGCGAAAGTGAAAAGCGTGAAAAGTGTGAAAGCAAGTGCCACTATTTTTTTCATAAAATCAACCTTTATTTTAGTCTATATTTTTGCATTATACACTATGAAGTTGTAAAAATTGTGAAATTAAGAGGTTTTGGAAGAAATATTTTTTGTAAGAGCACCAAACGAGTGAAAAGGAATCGAAAAAAATGATCTAAAATAGACCCTATAAAAAATAAAAGGGAAGGGATGGGTCTAACTCATTGATGCTCTTGGGCAGAATTATACATTTATAATATTAACAAAAGACTAATAAAAGCATAAATTATAACTAAAAAGTCAAATATTTTGTTTTTTGAGATTTCTAAGAGCACCATTTTAGAGAAAAGGAGAAAAAATATGAGTAGGATTTCTAAAATAAAATGTTTTTACATAAGGGGAGGGAAATTTATCTTAGAATCCCTTGGTGCTCTTATGGGTAGAAGTATAATCGATCAAGGTTAACCATAGTCAAATAAAGGACACTTCTAAATACATTACATTATAATGACGCTATCAAATCAAGGATAGTTTGCATGGTTAAAAAAGTTTTATGGGGTGTAGTGATGGTGTTTGTGCCATTGTGGTCTGAAACGATATCTTTAGACCATAAAATAGGTCAGATGCTTATGGTAGGTTTTCATGGTACGGAAGCACCAAAAGAGAGTCAGATCTGTCAAGATATTGGTCGTTACCATGTAGGGGCAGTGATCTTGTTTGACTTCAATCCTGTCGATAAAACGAAACCTAAAAATATCGAAAACAAACAACAGTTAGCCAACTTAACGAAGCAGTTGCAAGCGTGCAGTCATGATGGTAAACTCTTGATCGCGGTAGATCAGGAGGGGGGAAAAGTGCAGAGACTGAAAAGTGTTTATGGCTTTTACGGTCAATTCCCCAAAGCTTCTGAAGTGGTGCAAATGGATCAAAGCAAGATCAAAGAGACCTACACCCAAATGAGCGAAGAGCTTCAGAGTGTCGGGATCAATTATGATTTGGCTCCGGTCGCGGATCTGGATATCAATCCGAAAAACCAAGTGATACATGGATTGGGCCGTTCGTTTGGCAAAGATCCTGAAGTCGTTGCAAGATATGCCAGTACGTTCATCAATGCGATGCATGCACATGGGGTTTTGACTTCGTTGAAGCATTTTCCAGGGCATGGCTCTTCGGAGGGAGATACCCATAAAGGTTTTGTCGATGTGACGACGCTTTGGCAAGAGAAAGAGCTGGAGCCTTACAAGCTGCTCAAGGAGAAGGCAGATACGGTGATGGTCGCCCATGTGTTTAACCAAAAATTAGACAAAGAGTATCCGGCAAGCCTTTCGTTTAACACAGTGACAAAACTGCTGCGCTGGAAGCTCGGCTATCATGGTGTGGTGATCACGGATGATCTTCAGATGGGTGCCATCACTCAAAAATACGGGCTGAAAAACACCCTGAAACTCGCCATCAATGCAGGCGATGACATACTTTTGATAGGAAATCAACTCGACCCTAAAAAGACCGTAAGTACAGAAACTCTCGTAGCGACGATTAAAACGTTGGTGCAAAGTGGCGAGATAAAAGAAGAGAGTATAGAGCAGGCTTTCCAAAGAGTGCAGAAATTAAAACAAAGA
>JBEARN010000056.1:0-7914 GCA_041163165.1 Pseudomonadota bacterium | reverse complement strand
AAAAACTACTGAAATTGAAACACTTCCATAAACGCCTATACAAAGTGCTTTATAGACACATAAGTGAACAAATGTTCTTAAATATATTTTAATAAAGTGAAATAAAAGAACAGAAGTTCATGAAGTAATATTTTCGATAATATATAAATGAACAAATGTTCTTATAATATCTATTTCTTCTATTGACAAATGAACAAATGTTCATTATAATATCGCAAAAGGAGTCACTATGAACGAGCAGAGCGTTGTTTCCTCCCCTACCAAAGGGAGTAAAACAAAGGATAAAATCCTCAAAGAATCCCTTAAACTCTTTTCTACCAAAGGGTATAAGGCTACCACGGTAAGAGATATCGCTGGTGCTATGACTATGAAGCAAAGTGCCCTGTATAACCATTTTAAAAACAAGGATGAGATACTCGAAACCCTCGTAAGCGACCTCACCTCGTCAGCGATTGTCACGATATTTAACGACAAAGAGGCTTCCGAGCTTCATAAACAGGGAAAGTCTCTGTTAATGTCTATCGCCACTATTTTCAAGCTTATTAGCTTTGATAGCCAAAATGAGGCACTTTTCAAGCTGTTGATGCAAGAGATCTATAAAAATGAGCGTATTCGGGAGATTTATAACGAGTATTACTACCAAGAGAATGTCAAAAAGCTCTCTAGCCTTTTCTTTATGATGATGCAAGACGAGATGATCGCCTCTTCAGACCCTCTTTTGCTCGCAAATGAGTTTTTTTCTCCTCTGTTTTTTTATCAAATGCAGATTTCTTTGCTAAAATTAGACGGGAAATCGACCTCTTCGGTCGTTTCAATGTTTGAAAAACATGTCGATCTCTTTTGGGAAAATATCAAAATAGACAAAAAAGAGTCACTGTTTTAATTTAAATACTAATAAATATTAAGGAATAATTTTCATGCAAACTACAACGGACCTTTTCGCGAACAAATCGAAATCATGGGACATGAACAGCACTCGTGTTAAAAATGCACAAGAGATTGCTGAACTAATAGTAAAAAATATAAAATTAGATAAATCTATGGAGGTTATGGACTTTGGTGCGGGGACAGGATTACTAAGTTATTTCATTGCTCCTTATGTTCAGAAAATCGTTGCGGTAGACAACTCCCCTTCTATGCTCTTAGAGTTCCAAAACAAATGTGATGATTTCTCTTGCGAAACAGAAGTGTTGGAAAAAGATTTGAGTACGGAAATGCTTGAAAGAAAGTTTAACGGGATCATCTCTTCCATGACGATTCATCATTTAGAAGACATTCCAGCCCTATTTTCAAAGTTTTATGAGATGTTAGAGTCGGATGGATTTATCGCTATCGCCGATCTTGACAGCGAAGATGGGACATTTCATGGCGACAACACTGGGGTTTTTCATTTTGGTTTTGATCGTCAGCTTCTTGCGCAATACGCCCAAAAAGCTGGATTTAGGGATGTGACATTTAGTTTAGCCAACACCATTGCAAAACCACATGCAGAATTTACAGTCTTTTTAATGACGGCGGTAAAGTAGAGATTAAAACTTTTTCCAGAAAGTGCGACTCAAAAGGACCAAAACGGTATAAAATTCCAACCTTCCGATGATCATAGCAAAAGACAAGACCCATTTGTCTGCATCACTAAAGAGTGTAAAGTTGTTTGCCGGTCCTACAGCACCAAATCCAGGACCTATATTGCCCACCATTGCCAAGGCACCCGTCAGGGATGTCATCATATCAAACCCTCGGGCATAGATATAAAGGGTGACAGCCAAGATCGTTAACGCAAAAAGGAAAAAGAATCCGAACGTAGAACTCAAGATTCGTTCAGGCAACTTTTTATTGTCTACAAAAACAGAAATCAATGCATTGGGATGGGTGACCCTCTTAAGTTCTGCAAAAAGGGTTTTGAAAATGATCACATATCGGATGATCTTCACACCGCCGGCGGTTGACCCTGCATTTCCCCCTAAAAACATAGCGACAATGATGGTACCTATTGCCATTGGACTCCATTGCGCATAATCAAGGGTCGCAAATCCAGTCGTAGTCATCACCGATGCGATGGTAAAAAAAGCATGTTTAAGGCTAAAATACCATGTATCATTTGAACTTGAAGCATGGGCAAAAGTCAACATAACAGACAAAATAAAAAACATTTTCAGATACCACACCACTTCTTCACTTTTATATCCGCTTGCATCATGGTAAAAAAGCTTGATGTGCGCTAAAAAGTTCATCCCGGAAAGCAGCATAAAAAGTGTTGTCGTCCAGATGATCGCATCACTGTTAAAATACCCCAAAGAACTGTTCTTGGTTGAAAATCCTCCTGTAGAGATGGTCGAAAAAGCATGGTTTATCGCATCAAACCAACTCATACCAAATAGTTTGAGCAAAAGCATATCGACCAAAGTCATTGCCACATAAATCCCCCATAAGCTTACGGCAGTATCTTTGATCTTTGGAGTAAGTTTTTCAAGCTGCACACCCGTTGCTTCTGCTTTAAAAAGGCTCAAACTGCCGGTAGGGTTTATCATCGAAAGAAGTCCTATTCCCAAAACGATGATCCCCATTCCTCCAATCCAGTGCATCAAACTGCGGTGAAACAAGATCATGTCAGGCAAGCTCTCCAAATCCGCGTAGATCGTTGCTCCTGTGGTGGTAAATCCACTGATGGCTTCAAAAAATGCTGAAGAGAAACTCACATCTGTATACAGATACAAAGGGATCGCTCCACCCACGCCTATCATAATCCAAAGAAAATTCACCGCCACAATACTCTCTTTGATCGTAAAGCGGATGATATGGTTTTTAAGAAGAAACCACAAAATAAAGTTGATAGCAAAAAACAGTATATCAACGATCAAAAATTCATGGTAAAGTTGCTCCCCATACACGACACCCACAAATACATCCAAAGAGAAAAAGAGACTTAGGGTCATCCCTATGAGGCTTAACAGTTTAAAGATATTTCTAAAGTCCATCGATCCAACGCTTTACTTTAGGGGAGATGTCCGAGGTGCAAAACGCTATGATCATGTCACCCTCTTGTGCTTGGATTGACTTATCTAAAAGATGCAAACGTTCTTCTCTGACGAGATATGCTACGCTTTTTTGTTCTTTCATCGGCAAAATAGCCTTGGTGATGAGTGGAGAGTCTTTAAAGATTTTGCGTAGATAAATGTTGGCTTTCCCTCCGCAAAACTTCCTTTCCATAACGATGTTGCTTGAGTAGATACGCTCCATGATCTCATTGTACGCATTCATCTTCGGTCCACGCACCACGACGATCCCCAGTGCATGCATAAGATTGTAGTACTCTAGCTCATTGATGATGGCGACCACTTTCGGGATACCGTGTTCTTTTGCTTCCAAACATTTGATGATATTGTACTCGTCATTATCGGTCGCAGCGATCATCATATCAGCATGGGCAAGTCCTTCTTCTTCAAATAACTCTTCAGTACCGTACTTAGAGTTGATGGTCAGTGCGGCCCCTTCGAGTGCTTCATCGGCGATCTTGCAAAGTTCGATATCTTTGTCGATCACTTTGATCTTTCTGTTGTTGGCTTTGAGTGCCTTGGCGATAGAAACGCCGACATCCCCCGCGCCGAATATGACGCACCGTTCGATCGATTGAAACTCAAGTGTCTCCAGCATCTCACTAAAGCGTAGTATTGCTTCTGGTTTACCAAAAAAATAAACCAAATCGTTTTTTTCGATCTGCGTCCCCTGCTGCGGAACAAAAAAATGTTTATTTCGTTCTACACCGATGATCTGGCAGTTTTCATCGAGCAAAGTGGTCAATTCGACAGGATTCGAAGCCCGAACCGAAATGAGTTTTAAATCGGTATTGGTAAACTGTTTAACATTATTGGCTTTGGGGTAGTCGAGCAAACTGGCTACTGTTTCCGAAGTACGCTGCAAAGGGAAAATGGTCTCTGAGATCCCTAATTTTTCTTTGATGTTGCTCTGGGAAAAGTAGGTATTGCGCAGTCGTATGAATTTGCGTTCCACTTTGATCACATCATCTATGATCATGGTGGAGATGAGATTGGTTTCGTCGCTATCTGTGACAGCGATAAAGATATCTGCGGTTTCATCTACGATCTGTCTGTAAGTTGAGGGGTCTTCTATGTTGCCAAAAAGGGTCAAGATGTCGAGGCTCTCTTGAAGGCGTTGCAATGCATTTTGGTTGTGGTCTATGACGGTGACGTGATTGGTTGAGGAGAGTATCTTGGCGAGCCTGAAACCGACCCGCCCTGCTCCTGCGATGATGATGTTCATATATCCCCTTTGAGGAGTTTTAAAAATGGTATCGAGAAAAGGCTGTTAATAAAATTAAATCAATGCTTTTTGATCTCTGCGACGATGACACCGCGAAGCGAACCTGCTTTAAATGCTACTGCTTTGTCGTGCGGATAGTGCGCATCGATGACTTTTTGAATCTCAGGTGCGATATGGTCTCCATGACACTTGAGGCAGACCCCATCGGTCATCAATGGTTTATAGACTCTGGTCGTGCTCCCCTCTTCGACGATCTTGATATCGTCAGGATGAAATGTTTGCGCTGCGATGCTCGCCTCATATGCTTCCATCACTTTTTTATCGGTGGCGTCGGGAAGGTTGCTCTCATTTCTTGTTTTGAGCGCTGTACGTCTCACTGAAGCATACGCTGGAAGTTTTGCATTGACCGATTGGGTGATCTCTGTTGCTTGGGTAGCACAAAATGCCATCGCCGAAAGTCCGCTTTGATCGCTTTTGAACTTCGCCTGAAGTTCACCCTTGAGCGCACCGCCTAACATTTTGATGTACTCAACCCCCTCTTTCTTCATCGCCATCTCTTCCGTGGCATTTTCAGATGCGAGTGTTGCAACGCTGCCTAACAGGAGAGCGATCGGGATGCATTTATGTAATTTCATGGTGAACCTTTCTTTTTGAATGTATAAGATGACATGCATTATAAAGCGAGTTGGCTAAAAAGTAAAAATGTATTGCCTTATTCTCCGAAGTGTGACCACATCCTTGAAATTCTGACTACTTTATCTTCTTCTTTGACTTCATACACTAGTCTATGACTAGTCTATGTTGTATATTGATTCGTCTTGAATACGAACCGCTTATACGATTTTAATCTTTCTTTATTAGAAGATAGTGTAAAGTGGTCTGAATGAAGTAATTGTTGGATACTAAAACAGCAAAAAAATAAAATCTAAAAATACAAAAATAGAGATTTTATTAGCTAAAGCGATGTGGAGTAATCAACCAAGGTATAGAAAAAACATTTCTATCTGTTTTGATAAGGAAATAAAACTTGTATAAATTTCCAAGAAAATAAAACTAGAGAATGTGTGCTATTATCCCTCTATCTTCGTAGCCGTCAAAAAGAGATACTCTTTGCCTGTGATGGTGACGCGGTATTTGTGTTGTTGGAGGTATTTTTTGGCGAAGATCACATCATTAAAAAGAATCGACAGTTCGCTCATGGCGTAGTTGGGGGCTTTGGCTCCGTAGAGCATCTCTCCGCCTATCCATCGGCAGTTAGGAAATCCGAGTATCATCGCGCCCTGCTCTTTGTCAAGGTAGGTTTGCACCAAGTGCATCAAAAAAGGTTTAAATCTGATGCTCGGGCTTTGCAGGGTGCCGATGCTGATGATGAGATCGAAGGTGCCCAGACGCAGCGTGTCGAGACGGTTTATATCTTCGGCGAAAAACTGGACATTTGGCTCGCTAAAAAGGCTTTGGGCATGGGCTATGGCACTTTGCGAGTGGTCGATGCCCACAAGCTCCATCTTTTGGTAGACTTTTGCATCGATATGCGCTTTGATGGTTTCAAATTCATCACCGCGGTTGATGCCGAGGTTCAAAACACGTCTTTTCTCTGTGATATTTGCATTATCAAGTGCTTGGGTGTAGTAGTAAAGAAAACTAGGCTCTTCCATTTTCCGGATCTCGAAAAATGTAGAGTCGGTGCCATATTTTTCAGTTTTGTCACGCTCTTCGCTTCGGTGAAAGGATGCATCATCCAATTTTTCAAAAATGAGCGTAACGAAAGGATAACAGCTCTCTTGGGGTGTATGCATTTTGCATTTGAGCAGTTCTGCCAAACTCACCCAGCTTTTGTACCCTCTGCAAAGATATGCTTCACCATCGATGGTGACCTGCTCTCCTGCATACCCACCGCCCTCATCGGGATTGAGCACTTCAAAGGCTATGGTCACTCCTGCTTTGCGTGATGCAAGTTCGGCTTGGAGCATAGGTATGATCTCTTGCATCGTTTGGGTCGTAAAACGCATGGCATCCTTTCTTCGTCTAACACGAGGTAGAGTATAATCATACTTTACCATTCGTTAAGGAGAGGCAAGAATGCATCAAAAGGTTGATCTTATCGTCGTAGGTTCCGGTGCAGCGGGGATGATGGCTACCATTACCGCTTCACGTGAAGGCAAATCTGTATTGCTTCTTGAAAAACTTTCTCAACTGGGCGCCAAGCTCAAAGCAACAGGCGGCGGACGATGTAATCTTACCAATACCCTTTCGAATGAAGACTTTATGGCACGTTTTGGACGGGATGGACGTTTCATGTCCCCTTCGCTGGAGGCACTTGATCATAAGGCGCTCATCGCATTTTTTCAACAAATTGGGGTAGAAAGCCATGCTCCCGACGGGTATCGTGTTTTCCCTATCACCCACAGTTCTTCAACGATCATTCAAGCGATGGCAGATGAGATGGAACGTTTAGGTGTGGATGTGAAATGTTCTCAGAGAGTCGAAACGATCAAACATGATGGCACAAAAGTCACAGGTATCACTACAGATAAAGCACATTTTGAAAGTGATGCTGTAGTTTTAGCTACAGGTGGGATGGGATATCCAGTCTTGGGTGCAGAGGGTGATGGATACCCTATAGCAAAGACTTTAGGACATAAAGTAACCGATCTCTATCCTGCGATGATGCCACTCAAAACCAAAGAAACATGGGTAAAAAACTGCACGGCAGACACCATCGCAAAAGTCGAAATACGTGTTGATATGAAAAAATATAAGAATCTTTCTGCCAGAGGTGATCTCATCTTTACGAAAACAGGAATTCGTGGCCCTGTCGTGCTAGACTTTTCTCGTGAAATCACCCCTATTTTAGGTAAATTTGATGAAGTTCCTATCCTTATGAATTTGACCAAAGGGATGAATGAAGAGCAGATTCGAAGCCATTTAAAAGCAGAACAGATCAAAGACCCGCATCGTACGACTTTGCAACTGGTGCAAACACTACTTCCAGAGGCTTTAAGCCTAGAACTTTGCAAACTAGCAACAGTCGATACCACCCTAGCTTTCGGGAAACAAAAAGGAGAAGCAAGAGACAAGCTCATCAAACTCCTTGCTTGGACACCACTAACCATCAACGGACACGATGGTTTCAAAATGGCGATGATCACTCGTGGTGGGGTCAGCCTGAAAGAGATCGATCCTTATACGATGCAGAGCCGATTAGTCAAAGGACTCTATTTTTGTGGTGAGATCATGAACCTTGATGGCCCCTGTGGAGGTTACAACCTCCAATGGAGCTTCTCAAGTGGGTATCTAGCCGGAAAATTATTAGAGATATTTCATCCCCAAAAATAAAATAAGACTTTTTTAATCATATTAAAAGTTGCATGTGCTACTATTTGACAAAACGTATAGATTTAGGATGATACATGCCATATATGCTTAAAGATTCGCTCGGATACAAGATCAATCTCACAGCCACCCTGCTTAAGACGGAGTTTACCAAACGTTTAAAACCAAAGTGTGGCATCGCAACAGAACAGTTTGCCACACTACAGATCATCAGTGAAGATGATCAAATCACACAAACCAAGATCGCCGAACGACTCGGTAAAAACAAAACCACCATCGGAAGATCGATCGATTCACTCATCA
>JBEARN010000055.1:0-8293 GCA_041163165.1 Pseudomonadota bacterium | reverse complement strand
GCTGCGGGAGTCTTTAAGTCTTTGATGTAAACATAAAACAGTTTCATCTTCTTCGCCATAATACCCACACCACCGCTCTCGACACCCAATGCTTTCAATGTGGCTTTCACATCTTTCATCGATCCAAGTTGATACATATCCATTATCCCCTCCATAAATCACACAGAGTGTGCTCTTTGTCATGGTAAACACCCTTGAAAGCGTAGCGATTTGAGAACCATGACGCTTTTTGCTTACTTTTTTTAAAAAAGTAAGAGGGCAACAATACTGCGACTTGCATATTTTGGAATTTTAAAACCATAAACCATTTTACCGTTTTTTTTTCGCCAAAAGTTTCAACATTGAGGACAAATGACGGAGGCGAACCCATATCAAGCGCTATGAATGCATTGGAAAAAAGATTGAGCGTTTTTTCATCAAGATCACACCCTTGAGAAGAGATCGCCTCTTTACTGATCTGCTCCACGATCTTTTTCATCGCTTTTGCATCTGTCCGTTTATGCTCTTGAACAAAAGCATAAACGGTAGAAAGGGAAAGTTGTCCCATAAACAATCCGCAAGACTCTTCTTCCTCATGATTATCGTGCAATGTTGTCATCGGTAAGCGTGAACGGATCGTTGGAAGGATCGTCGATTTGCTCTCCGTCAATAAAATAAATTCTTTATTTGGCGGTGGCTCCTCTATGACTTTGAGGAGTTTATTTTGGACTACGGGGGTAAAAATTTTGGCAGCAAAAATAATAATAGTCGTTTCCGCGCTTGCCATATACGCTTTTTCAACCATCAGCTTTGCATCCTCTAATGCAAATGATTCTTTTTCAGTCACAATCCTATGGATCGCATAGTCTCTTCCCCGATTCTCTTCATCCATCGCAATCTTTTCAGCCATCTTTGGCGAAATGATCTCTATAAACGATTCATTTTGACGCAATTTTTCGAGTGCTAAAATCGTATTTTCAATCTGCGAAGTGACAAGAACTTGACTAATGAGTCTCATGCTTCTAAATCTAAGTCCCCGAAAAGTACGGCTGAAAGGGTATGGTCAAAAAGTTTGAAAAGTTGTATCAGTTTGATATCCAGCAAAGGATCTGAACTTCTAAACAAGAAACTATCTTGCACCTCTTTATCCATCACCCATAAAAAATTCTCTTGATTTCTGTAAGCAAGTTTTGTATAGGGGTGATCGCCCTGCCCTATGTACCAAATATAATACCCTTGAGGATAAGAGATTTCAAGCATATCTTCAAGCAGCTGAAGTTCTTGGGTTGTTTTCATGGTTTTAAAATGAGGCATGCACGTATCAAGTGCATAAAATGGAAGAAGTGGTTTATTTTTGCTCATATCATTGATTTTTTGGATGATATAGTGGCCAAACCACTCATACGTGTTATCTGTGATGATAAGCGCCGTCTTCCCATCGACACTTTGCTCCACTGCGCTTTTAACCAGCGGTGCCCACTCATAACGGAACTCTTCCATCCACGAAAAGGATGAATCCTCTTCGCGTATGCTCTCAAGTGTCCATTTTAAAAGTTCTTGCATGGTCTATTTGTCTAACTCGTATGCTTCATGCAACGTACGGATCGCCAACTCTCCATACTTCTCTTTGATGATCATAGAGACTTTGATCTCCGAAGTTGAGATCATCTCTATATTGATATTGCTTTCTGCCATCACCGTAAATGCTTTAGCGGCAACGCCTGCATGGGATTTCATCCCTACCCCTACCACAGACACTTTGCACACATTGCCATCAAAATCCATTCCTTGGATATCGTGATCAAATGCTTCCATGACTCTTTTTGCATTTTCATGTTCGCTTTGAGGCACCGTAAATCCAAGGTTTGTTGCCCCATCCGTTCCTACATTTTGGATGATCATGTCAACATTGATGTTCTCTTTTGCCAATTTTGTAAAAATCTCTGCAGCGATTCCTGGTCTATCAGATACCCCTCGTAAAGTGACTCTTGCTTGATTTTTATCCAGAACGACACCACTGACTAAAACTGCTTCCATACTATTGCTCTCCTTTGTAATAAGCGTACCCTCATTGTCGCTAAAACTACTTTTAGCATATAATTTTACATTTAATTTTTTTGCCAACTCAACCGAACGATTTTGCAATACCTTTGCCCCCAAAGAAGAGAGCTCCAGCATCTCGTCATACGAAATCGTATCGAGTTTTTTTGCCTTAGGTTCGATACGCGGATCGGTCGTATAGATCCCATCGACATCTGAGTAAATCTCGCACTGATCTGCCTCTAAAGCCCCCGCTAAAGCAACCGCAGAGAGGTCTGATCCACCACGCCCCAAAGTCGTCACATCACCCTCTTTGTTGATCCCCTGAAATCCTGCAACAATGACGATATTACCAGCGGCAATCGCTTCTCTCATTGCTGTAGGGTCGATGGACTCGATACGTGCATAGGTATGTCTGTCATCGGTCACGATGCCCGCTTGACGTCCTGTCATTGCAACTGCTTTATATCCTTTAGACTGTAAAGCGATCGCAAGCAATGCCGCAGTGACACGCTCTCCTGAACTAAGCAGCATATCCATCTCTTTTTTCGCAGGCGTGGCAGAAAAGTGCTCTGCATACCCTATGAGCTTATTGGTTTCACCGCTCATCGCAGAAACAACCACCACAAGGTCATCTCCAGAATCTTTTCGTTTTGCTACACGGGTGGCAACATTTTCGATACGATCCAAGTCTCCAACACTCGTACCGCCATATTTATGTACAACTAACATTTATATCAAACCCTCTTTTATAAAATAATCAATCACTTGTCGGTAAACTTTACGCTTAAAGTATGTCACCCTTTTAAACAACTCGTCATATTCGACAAACTCATACTCTTCGAACTCCGGCACTTCATACGCTTGCAGATCGATCGTTGCGCTCTCTTTCAACCGTACCAAAAAATACTTTTGCGTCTGTCCGTCAAAAGGGTATGTTTTCCCTCTTGATCGTTTCGGGAAATCGTACGAAATCCATTCGGGAAACTCCCCTAACACCTCAACATTATCACAGCCTATCTCTTCCAAAAGTTCTCGACGCAGCGCATCTCTAGGTGTTTCCCCATCATCAATGCCCCCTTGCGGGAATTGCCACACATCCTTTATGTCACTCCGATGCGCGACAAAAAATTCGCACTTATCGGGATATTTGGGAGAGAGTATGACTGCAGCGACATTCGGTCTATACCGTTTTTGTGTTTGCATATCAAACTCACATTCATCATTGTATTCAGGGAACTAAATTTTAAAACTTTTACCTTATGGTTCCCCATTTTCTGATATGATTTTATCTAAAATGCGGTTACAAACATTTGAAATTTAACGAAAAAGTGAGAAAACTATTTGCTAATTTATCTCCATATTCCGTATTGTGATTCAAAATGCCATTACTGCAGTTTCAACAGCTATGTCGATAAGTTTGAAACCCAACAAAATTATATGAAATCACTTTACAAGCAACTCTCTTATGATCTCACCTATTTTGATGCGCAGCCACAAAGTGTAGAAACCGTTTTTATCGGTGGGGGAACCCCTTCTACGATCCGTCCTGAACTCTATCAGCCCATTTTTGATCTTCTTGCTCCTTATTTGCAACAAGGGTGCGAGATCACCACGGAAGCCAACCCCAATTCCGCAACGAGAACATGGCTTCAAGGGATGAAAAATCTTGGTATCAATCGTGTCAGTTTCGGGGTGCAAAGTTTTGACCCAAAAAAACTCAAATCCCTCAACCGAGCGCACACGCCGCAACAAGCGAAAGAAGCGATACAGCATGCTAAAAAGGTAGGGTTTGAACACATCTCATTAGACCTTATTTACAACTATGAAGGAGATACGAAAACCCTGCTTAGGAACGATATCCAAGAAGCTTTCACTCTCCCTATAGATCATCTTTCTGCTTATGAACTGACCATTGAAAACGGGACAAAGTTTGCAAATACTCCAGAGGTAAAACAAGAAGATGACACCCTCGCTTTTTTTGTCACGCAAGAGATCAAAAAACAGGGATTCAAACCTTATGAAGTTTCAAATTTCGGAGGCTACCAAAGCAAACACAACAAAGGATACTGGCAACTCAAAAATTACATCGGTGCTGGCGCTGGCGCTGTAGGATTTTTAAACGATACACGCTACTATCCCCATAGTCAGATCGAAGCGTATGTGGCAGATCCTCTCTATCGTACAGAAGAATCTCTGAGTAGTGACAATCTACTGACTGAACGCATCTTTTTGGGATTGCGCAGCAACATCGGGGTAGAGAAATCTCTTTTGCCTGAAAAGATGAAAAACAAAGCCGAAATACTTTGCGAGCATGAAAAACTCGTTTGCGATGAGACACATTATTACAATCCTGATTTCTTTTTAAGCGACGAACTGGCACTTTATATTTTAGATTAATTTGATAAAATATCCCAATTTTTACTACGAAGGCAAACTATGTTCGGCATCGGATTTACCGAGTTACTTCTTATTGCTATTATTGCTGTTTTGTTTTTAGGGCCAGACAAATTACCCGAAACGATGGTCGAAATCGCAAGGTTTATCAAGGGGGTTAAAAAAACGATCATTGATGCCAAAACTTCTTTGGAAGAAGAGATGAAAATCGCTGACCTTAAAGAAGAAGCTTTAAGCTACAAAAAACAACTTGACGAAGCGACCAATGAACTTCAAAATTTCAAAAATATCAGCTTTGATGAATTTAACGAATCGGAAGAAAAAAGTAAAAAAATATCCACCGAGGACAATGAAGAGATAAAAGCAACCCCTGTCGAACCAAAAAACGATACCGTCACATTTAAAAAACCTAAAAAAGACAAACAATCCAAAGGTGATGCATAATGTTTAACGAACTCAGACCTCATCTTGTTGAGCTTAGAAAAAGGCTTGCCCTTTCAGTGCTTTCTGTATTTGTCGCATTTGTGATCGCTTTTTTCTTCCACGAGCAAATTTTAGAATGGATCACCGCACCTCTGAACGAAGCATTGGCACTTGTTTCTAAACTCTCCGAAAAAGCTGCCGAAGGGATGGTAACGACACAACAAGTAGGCGGTGCTTTTTTTGTGGCACTGAAAGTCTCATTTTTTGCAGGGCTTCTTGGTGCTTTGCCATTTATACTTTATCAGATTTGGCTGTTCGTCGCCCCTGGGCTTTACAACAATGAGAAAAAAATGATCCTCCCTTTTGTCATAGGCGGATCTGTCATGTTTTTTGTAGGGGTGCTTTTTGCTTATTATGTTGTCACGCCATTTGGCTTTCAGTTTTTGATCACGTTTGGTTCTTTTCTTTACACCCCTTTGATCAATATCGAAGATTATGTTGGATTTTTCACCAAAATCATGATGGGCTTTGGTATCGCATTTGAGCTTCCGGTTTTTGCTTATTTTTTAGCGTTGCTAGGATTAGTCACCGATAAAACGCTCAAAGAGTTCTTTCGCTATGCCGTGGTGATCATTTTTGTCCTCGCTGCATTGTTGACTCCGCCTGATGTACTGACACAACTCCTCATGGCGGCACCGCTAGTCCTTCTCTATGGGGCTTCTATTCTCATCGTACGGATGGTCAATCCTTATAAAGAAGAGGATGAGACCGAAGACAATGAGTCTCACTAAGGCACTGATGCACGACGAACTCCTCACCAAAAATTATGATTATGCCCTTCCAGAGGGTTTCATCGCGACTACACCTGTCTATCCTAGAGACCATGCCAAACTGCTGGTCTATGATAGAAAAACCGATACCATCACCCACACCACCTTTCAACATTTGCTCGATTTTGTCCCTAAAGACTGCGATGTCTTTTTGAATGATACCCGTGTCATCAAAGCAAGACTTTTCGGGCATAAAATATCTGAAACAGGAGAACGAGGCGGAAAGGTAGAACTTCTCTTCAACAAACCGCTAGATGCCCATCATTTTCTCGTTTTGATACGGGGAAAAGTCAAAGTAGGAACCCAGTTGGCTTTTGATGAAAATCTCACAGCAACCGTCACCGCCTTAAACGATGACGGCTCCCGCGTAGTTACTTTTACCCAAAATGGAGAAAATATCCGATTTGAAGCACTTGTACCTATCTTAGACCAGATTGGACATATACCACTTCCCCCCTATATGCAAAGAGAAGACAACCAAACAGATGAAAGAGACTACCAAACCCTTTTTGCTCAAAAGGCAGGGGCTGTCGCTGCGCCAACCGCTTCGCTTCACTTTACCCCTGAGCTTTTTGAAGCACTCAAAGCAAAACACCCTACACACACCATCACTTTGCATGTCGGTGCAGGGACGTTTAAACCTGTAGAAGCCGAAGCGATACTTGATCACTCTATGCACTCAGAGTATTTTGAGATCCCTGAGAGTTCAGCGAAAGTACTGGATAGCTCACAACCCATATTAGCGGTTGGCACCACTGTGACACGAACCATCGAGTATTATGCAAGAACCCACCAAACGCAAGGGGAATGCGATCTGTTTCTTCATCCGGCAAATAAACCCCAGCGAGTCACGCATTTGTTGACAAATTTTCATTTGCCAAAAAGCACCTTGATCATGCTCGTCTCCTCTTTTGTCGGGAGAGAGAAAACATTGGACTTATACAAAGAGGCGATAGCAAATCACTATCGGTTTTTCTCGTATGGCGATGCCATGCTTATACTTTAAAATTTAAAAGGCGACAATGAAATTAGCGTGTATTGATGTAGGACTGAAACGTATCGGTGTCGCCATCTGCTTAGATGGCAAGATGGTCATGCCTCAAACTGCCATTTTACGCAAAAACCGCGATCAAGCTGCAAGAGAGGTCAAGGCTTTTTTAGAAGAGTGGGAGATCGAAAAACTTATCGTAGGGCTTCCTAAAGATGCTGAAAATTCTGAAGAGATGGAGCGTCGCATCAGACATTTTGTTTCACTGCTTGATGTGACGATACCGGTTGCGTATCAGGATGAGCAGAGTTCAAGCATCGAAGCGGCTGAGCTGACCAAAGGAGTTTTCAAGCACAAAAAAGACGGAAGATTGGATTCTGTAGCTGCCCAAATCATCTTGGAGCGATGGTTGAACCGACCTTCATAATCCTAGTTTTTCCAACATATACGGCATCATTTGCATCGCAGCTGATTTGGCTGGCGTGTTCACCCACAATACGATCAATCCAAACACCACCCCCACACTCACCCCTATCACAATCAACCATTGCAAAAAGCTTAAACGCTGTATGGGCTCTTTCTCTTTGATCTCACAGACCCCTCCGGGGCAGTAACGTGCTTTCTCTTTTTTCAGCAGGTTATACACTTTGCATCCTAAACAGATCGAAAAAGCAGACTCGGAAAAAAGAAGCGTCAGACAAAGGATGCAGATGAGAATTTTAATCGGGTTCATCTGAGGTTCGATGACAGTAAGGTAAAACATCACAAACGACAACAACAGTCCAAAAGACCAAGCGAACCGCTTTTGTGCAGCTCCGACGTATTCTGGTGTTTGGTGCTGTATGAAAACCCTACCGATTAAAAGAGATGGCGCATAGTTTGGCTGGATGATGCGTATCGTAAAATCGACCATAAAAAAAACAACGAAAAATTGGGTTAAGACAAAATTAGAAAGCATAAAACTGTTCATAAAACTCAAAAAACCAAACACAAAAAGCAGTCCCGCCGCCGCCCTTGCCTCTCTTTCATTCAACACAGGCTCTTCATACCCGTCAACGACATTGCCAAATACTGCTTTGTTCATCTTGCTCACTCGATACTATTTTTACTGCTATGATAGAGTTTTTCTGTGTACTACACGTGGAAAATCACGTTTTATCACAAAAAATACTAAAATTCATTGAAATATGACATAAATATGACAACTATATGACATCATTTAGTTACACTTGTCTGGTAAAAAATTTATTACACAGGAGAAAAAGATGAAAAATCTTAAATTAATCGGACTAAGTGCAGTGGCTTTAAGTGCATTGCTTATGATCGGATGCGGAAGCAGTAACAACACGGTGGCTGAGGCTGATAGAGTAGCGATTGCTGATTTGAACGATACCAATGCATCAGGGTGGATCGTAACCTTTGATCGAAATGATACAACAGATGCATACAGTGTAGCATTCTGTACGGATGGTTTTGGAACAATCCCAAATGATTTCGTTTCTATGGTACCTGGTGATCTATCTAATGGAAAATTTCCTGAATTTATTGATTATGATGACGTAATGGCTTATGATACCAATTTAACATTTGGAACTGTCGTAATTGATGTTGATGGAAATGGATCTTTAGTAGATGG
>JBEARN010000054.1:0-8067 GCA_041163165.1 Pseudomonadota bacterium | reverse complement strand
GGATTTTTCTATATCCTTCCTCAAACGATCTCTCATCTCAAAGAGAAAGAATCCGCCCTCTTAAGCCATAAAGAAGAGATGATTTACGCCTATTGCAAAAAGATTTCGGCGACTTTCTTTCAATGGGAACGATTTTTGAGTTTTATTAACAAAGAGTATGACAGATTTGACCACTATCAAGCCCGTGTGAGTTTCGCACGTGCTAAAGAGTATGAGTTTGTGTTGCCTACCAAAGAAAAGCAGATCAAATTGCAAGAGTTTGCCCATCCAGCCATAGAGAATCCAGTGCCGATCACGATCGATTTTTCGAAGCAGATCATGTTGGTCACCGGTGTGAATGCGGGGGGAAAAACGATGTTGCTCAAGTCGATCCTCTCCGCAGTGTATCTAAGTAAATATTTACTCCCTTTCAGGTGCAATGTCGCTGGAACGAAAGTGGGACACTATAAAAGTATCGAAGCGGTGATCGATGACCCTCAGTCGGTGAAAAATGACATTTCAACCTTTGCAGGACGTATGCAGGAGTTTGCAAAACTCTTTGAAATGCATGATGCCATCGTGGGTGTAGATGAGATAGAACTTGGGACAGACAGTGATGAAGCAGCAAGTTTGTTTCGTGTGATGCTTGATGCTCTCCGTCAAAGAGGGATCACTTTCGTAGTCACGACACACCATAAGCGTTTGGCATCATTGATGGCAAGTGATGATGAAGTAGAGTTGATCGCAGCCTTGTATGATGAAGCAAAACGTTTGCCTACGTATACATTTTTGCAAGGAAGTATCGGGAAAAGTTATGCATTTGAGACGGCACAACGTTACGGGGTTCCTTCTTTTATCGTCGAAAAAGCAAAAGAAGTCTACGGAGAAGATAAAGAAAACCTCAATGAACTCATAGAAAAATCGACTACACTTGAACGTGAAATGCGCTTGAAAATCGGACAAATCGATGAAGCGTTAAAGTCGGTCGAACGACAGAAACAAAAGCTTGAAGAGGAAGAGATGAAGCTCCAAGAGAGCCATAGAAAAGCACTTGCTACACTTGAAAACCGTTACAACGCAGCGACAAAAAAAGCAAGAGAGGCACTCAAAGCACAAGAATCGACAGAAGGAAGACGCCTTTTAAATGTGGCATATCAGCACAAAAACCTTCCCGTTAAAGAGATCAAGCGAAAAAATGAAACGCCTTTGGAAGAAGGGGATAAGATCAAGTATCGTTCGCATAAAGGGGAGATCGTGGCGATCCGTGGAAAAGATGCCACGATTTTAGTCGATGGCTTGAAAATGAGAGTCCCTTTGGATCAGCTCAAAAGAAGAGGTGATCTCCCTCAGGTGAAGGTGCAGCCAAAGGCGCCGAAAACCAATGTAAGCGTAGAAAAATCTGGTGCTTCCGTTTCAGTCAAATTACTCGGTATGTATGGGGATGAGGCGATAGATACGGTCGACAAATTTCTCTCAGATGCGATGGTGAACGGGTTGAATGAAGTGCAGATAATCCATGGTACAGGTGGCGGGGTCTTGGCGAAATTAGTGACCGAATACCTTCAAAAACATCCTAAAATAACAAAATTCCATCGTATGCCAGGTAATCTAGGCATTACCGTGGTAACTCTGTAGATCGAAAAAGAGAAAAAGATGAAACAATCGATCCTTTCTACGATCGTATTTTTCGTAAGTTGGATCGGGCTGACAAACTGTACTACGGCACCACCCACGTTTCCTGCCGTTGAAAAGAGTAGTTTTTATGCGCTTGAAGTGGAGGCAAGTGCCTATACGTGCCGTATCCAAAAGCATCCTAATAAACCCGTGAGAGGTGCATGGGGAGATATATTGAAGCCAGATACTAAGGCGATCGCAGTTTCACGTGATTTGATAGGCATAGGACTTAAACATGGTACTGTCGTCAAGATTGAAGGTCTTGACGGCGACTATGTCGTGATGGATAAAATGGGGAAAAGATGGAGAAAAACCATCGATATTTATATGGGAAGTGCCTGTCAAAAAGCACGTAACTGGGGACGTAGAAAAACGGTTATTTACTGGTAAACGATAGGCATTATAATCAGATTCTTAACTCTAAAGGGTATAATATCTGATCAAACTACTTCTAGGAGAAATAGGTGAGCATTCAAGACAATGTGAATTATGTTAAAAATGAATTGACAGGAGATGAGAGGGTACTGGAGAGTGCTTTTAAACTGGAAGCTATTTATAAAAAATATAAACTTTATTTGTGGGCTTTGGTGGGGGCAGGTATTTTGTTTTTGGGTGGGAGTGCGATCGTGGATGCACTCCATGAAGCAAAATTGGAAAAAGCGAATAAGGCGTTTTTGACGTTGCAACAAAAAAGCGATGATGCTGCTTCATTGAAAACGCTTCAAGAAAATAACCCGGCACTTTATGAACTCTATACCTATGCGCAAGCGATGAAACAACAAGATACGCAAACATTGGCTGCGTTGGCTAAAAGTACGAATGCAGTTGTTTCCGATGCAAGTGCTTATGCTTTAGGCGCACTGAGTCAAAAGCCTGTTGATTCGGAGCTTTATAAAGAGTTGTCTCTTTTTGAGGAAGCGTATCTGGCACTCCACACAGGCGATCTAAAAAAAGCGCAGAGTAAACTAGATCTAATCGACGATCGTTCTCCTTTGGCAGTGGTTGCCCAATTTTTAAAACACTCTACCATTAAAGGTCAATAGATGAAAACTTTATTATTTACTACGTTAACTCTTATAGCATTTCTTTTTTCAGGCTGTAGCGGTAAAAAATATTTTGAACCGGAAAAAACATTTTCTGCAGGCCATGCTTCTAAGTCGTATGGTGAAACGATGGAGCGTTTAAGCCGTGATGGTGGGACGCTCGCTGGTGGTACCTATGTCGCATCGGCAGGCATCAGCAAGATCAAACTTGGCGAGGGGTATCGATTTTTAAATGAAAACGATGTGTATGTATTGGCTACAAATGCAGAAGGTATTTTAAAGATCATAAACAAAAATACAAAACAAGTTGTCCGTGCCGTTTCATTGCATGTGCCACTCGTAGCAGCGACTGTGAGAGGTGAGGTGATCGCGTATATCTTAAACAACAACAGTTTTGGTATCTATAACATCGAAGAGAATAAAAAAGTCGTTGAAAATCGTTCAGAAGAGACATTCGCGATCGACACAAGAGCAGCCAACCCTATCTTTGTTGACAACTTAGTGGTCATGCCTATGTTGGATGGTAAGTTGATCATCGCAAGTCTCTCCAATACGGATAATGCAAAAGTGATCTATCTTAGTAGCGATAAAGCGTTTAATAACGTGATTTATCTTTCTCGTCAAGGGAACACGATGATCGCAGCTACTTCTAAAAAATTGGTTACATTGGGAAATCAAGGGCAGTTGGAGTATAAAGAAAATATCTCTGAAGTCGCCTATGACGCTGGTACGATATACCTCTTTACCCAAGAGGGATATGTGATCGCTCTAAACGATAAGCTTCAAAAGATCGCAGAGGTAAAGCATAAATTTGCACACTATGCAGTGGCTACAGCATTTAACGGTAAGGTCTATGCTTTAGATCAAGGGGGTTCGTTGATCGTGATGAATAGCGATTTGAGCAAAGAGAAGATTTATGATCTGGGTGAAGTAGAAGAGCCTGCATTGATCTTAGGGACAAAACTCTATAAAGATGGTGATGTTATCGAACTCTCCAAATTGGGTTATGAGTGATCTTTTAATTGCCTTTGAAGAGTATCTGAGTGTCACTAAAGCACTCGATGCTCTTACGATTTCCTCTTATATGGGTGATCTAGCTCAGCTGGAGGAGTGGAGCCAAAAAAAGCTTACGCAGCTCGAAACTTCAGATGTGTTAACTTTTTTGGCTACCTTCAAAAACAAAAGAACACTCAATCGCAAACTCTCTTCCATCAATGCTTTTTTTCATTTTTGTCACAAAAAAAATTTTCAACACGAATCGATCAAGATACCTATGGCAAAAATCCCGAAAAATTTGCCAAAATATATGAGCAGTGAAGCGATTTTGCAAAGCGTATCGATGATCGACAGAAGTACGCTGATAGGATTGCGAGACTATGCGTTGATCTTATTTCTCTATGCGAGTGGATGTCGCATCTCTGAAGCACTGAGTGTCGAAAGAAATGACATTGCGCAAGGATGGTTAAAAATTCGTTTCGCTAAAGGGGAAAAAGAGCGCATGGTCCCTTTAGCCCCTATAGCGATTGAGGCATTGAATGCGTATTTGGCGCAAGAAACGATGCACAGTAGCGCATTGTGGTTGAACTATAGAGGAGAAGTGTTAAGCCGTATTTCTGCCTATAAGATCGTCAAGC
This sequence comes from Pseudomonadota bacterium, assembly GCA_041163165.1. Lineage (GTDB taxonomy): Bacteria > Campylobacterota > Campylobacteria > Campylobacterales > Sulfurovaceae > Sulfurovum. The sequence goes on along the minus strand of JBEARN010000054.1, from coordinate 3,737 downwards.
AATATCTGGGTGTTTCTCCCCATGTATTGAGGCACTCGTTTGCTTCTGCATTGATCATCGGCGGGGCAGATCTGCGAGTCGTTCAGGAGTTGCTAGGGCATAGCTCATTGGAAACGACGCAGATTTATACGCACATACAAAAGAAAAATTTAGCCGATACCATGCATAGGTATCATCCTTTAAAAGGAGCATCATGAAAGAGATCGTAGAGTATTTAAATCGCAAAAATCTTATCTTTAAATCATTGAAAGAGATCGCCCCTAAAGCGTTAGGATCACGAAAAAAAGTAGCGATTTATCTAGGGGTGAATCTCAAAGGGTTTTATGCGCTAGTGATGCAGATAGAAAAGAAGAGCAGGGTGCTTCGCAACGAGGCTGAAGAGTTGATGGCGTTGCATCACAAATTGGAACGTTATATCGACAGTCGCATCACTTTAAAATACATGATGATCGATGCGCCACTCTGCTCTAAAGCCAAAGCCATGTTGGAAGAGAATGGATGGAAAGTGTGGTTGAAGAAGTGATGTTTTTAGCAGATATCGGAAATACCCATTGTCATATATTTGATGGAGAGAGAGTCGAGCATCTTTTGCATGAGGACGCACTGAAAAAGTATGGGGATAGAGCATTCTCTTATATCTCTGTGAATAGCGCTTTGGAGAATCAAATCATCTCTCGAACACAATGGAAAAATATCTCTGAAGAGATGAGATTGGAAGGTGCATACGTCACGATGGGTGTCGATAGACGGGCTTTATGTCTGAGCCATAGTGATGGGATTTTTGTGGATGCCGGTTCGGCAATTACGGTGGATATGATGGAGGGCGGAAAGTATCTAGGAGGGTTTATCTATCCTGGTTTGAAAGCGATGCTGAATGCTTATGCTACTATCTCACCAGCACTCAAGACAGAGTTCAATAGATCGATCACATTGTCGAAGATCCCGGCTACAACTAAAGATGGGATAAGCTATGGTATAATCGCCCCCATAAAAGCGCTCATAGAAAGCCATAGTAAGGGGAAGCAACTCTACTTTACTGGGGGAGATGGCAAATTTTTAGCACACTTTTTTGACAATGCCATTTATGATGAAACCTTAGTATTTCGCGGTATGCAAAAAGTGATAAAGGGATAAAGAATATGTTAACAATAGCACTTCCAAAAGGGAGAATTGCAGAAGAGACATTGGAAATTTTTTCAGAGATTTTCGGTGGTGAGTTTAAATTTGAGGGGAGAGAACTCATTTTAGAAATGGGTGACTTCCGTTTTCTGAATGTACGTAATCAAGACGTGCCAACGTATGTGGAACATGGTGCAGCAGATATCGGTGTCGTTGGTCTTGATGTGATTACTGAAAAAGAGCTGGATATCATTCAGCTTTTGGATATGCAGTTGGGTAAGTGCAAGGTGGCGATCGGTATCAAGAATGAAGATGAGCTCGACTGGTCTCGTCCCAACATCAAAGTGGCAACTAAAATGGTGAATATCACCAAAAACTACTTTGCCAAAAAAGCGGTAGGTGTGGAAGTGGTGAAACTTTATGGTTCTATCGAGCTGGCACCACTTGTTGGACTTGCTGATGCGATCGTGGATATCGTTGAAACAGGTTCTACGATGAGGGAAAATGGACTGAAAGTGGCTGAAAATATCATGGATTCTTCCGCGCATCTCATCTCAAATAAAAATAGTTTTTATGCTAAAAAAGGAGAAATTCTTTCTCTGTACGAAAAGATCAAAGCTGTTGTAGAGCGTCGTGGCTAATTCGACTGTTGATTCGCTTGATCTCTATGCCAAAGTAGAAGATCTCCTCGGGGTTAAAGAAGTTGCCCCTAAACTTTATGCCCATTATCTCCTTTTTTTACAAACGATTGATTTTGATACTCTTTTAGATGTGGGGTGTGGTTCAGGTGATTTCCTGAGACAAATAGGCGATGCGCTTGATATTCCTACCCGAAAAGGGATCGATCTTAGCCCTAAGATGGTAGAACAAACCCTCGCACAAGGGTTGGATGCCGAGGTGATCGACCTGTGTGTTCTGGGGGGTGAGTATGATGTGATCACCGCTGTCTTTGATATGGTCAATTACCTCGATAAAAAAGCACTTGCTCCATTCTTGCAGTGTGTGACAAACCATCTGAAACCAAATGGCTATTTCCTTTGTGATATCAACACACTCTATGGATTTGAAAATGTAGCTGTAGGATCTTTCATCGTTGATGATGAGAGCAGATTTTTAACTGTTGATAGTGATTTTGAAGAGGGTGTGTATCAAGCAGAGTTTACACTCTTTGAAAAAGAAGGGGAGCAGTTCCGAAAATCGCAAGAGACTATCCAACAGTATTTTCACGACGTAGAAGAGATCATCTCATTGAGTGGATTAGAATTGGTCCAAATGGATGAGGTAAATCTTTATGACTTTGAAGAGGCAGATAAACTATTTTTGGTATTGAGAAAAAAGTAAGTTTTTTTCTCTTATCGTCTACTTTGTTTCGTATTCTATTGCAATAGTAAACTTCAAACAATCTACATCCCTTTGCTTTATAGGAAGCGTATGACAAAGTTTAAGTATTAACTGACATTTTTAGAGTACGGACAATTTCTAAAACAAGTTAAGATTACAATGTAGAAGCAAAATAGTATTCTTTTAGTCACATTTAGATTTACGTTATTCCACTATTCTCCCCCCCCTCATTGATTTTGGTTACTTTTTGCTTTTACAGAAGAAATTTTTGAGAGACCTCTTCATTGTATTTAAAATCACTAAAATTATGCATCAAGCCAGTTCAAATATGTTTGCGCAGTATCGATATGTTTCTGCAATGTATGTTCATCTATCTTATGTAGACCCATGACAGCAAACTGCATTCGGCTATTGGATTTAAATTTTTCTTGATGTAGATAGATAAAACGCCAATAGAGTGCATCCCAAATCTGACACCACTCCCCTTTAGGGTAGTGACTCATTTTAAGAATATAGTTGCTGCCACTGACATAAGGTTTTGTCGTTATTAATCCGCCATCTGCATACTGGCTCATCCCATAAACGTTGCCTACCATGACCCAATCATACGCATCGATAAACGATGCCATAAAAAATTCATAAACTGCATCGGGAGATCTTTCGGTCAACAGAAAAAAATTGCCGAGTATCATTAAGCGTTCAATATGATGTGCGTATCCTCTTTTGTTTATCTTGGAGATTACATCATCGAAAGGGAGTAGACCAGTTTCTCCTCTGAGCATTTTATGAGGAATACTGGCTTGAAATCCAAAAAAGTTAGTGGTTCTCTGTTTTACGCCGATAGTATCATACGTTCGTCTCATAAACTCGCGCCATCCTATAATCTGTCGAATGAACCCTTCTTTAGCATTGATCGGAACCTCTTGTTGCAGAAGATCGTTGACCAGTTCCCTTGTGTCTATCAGGCCAACATTTAAAGCGGGTGAAAGAAGTGAGTGAAACAGTGGACTATCTTCTGAGGTTATCGCATCTTGATAATCTCCAAATAGACTAAAATGTTCTCTAAAAAAATAGTGTTTGCTTTTCTCTGCATCTTCAAAAGTAACTGGATAGTAAAATGTAGCCATCTCACCAAAAGTATGAAAGCGTTTTACATAGCCTCGCGCTTCTTCAATGTACTCATTTTCAAATGTTTGCCACTTTGGCAAAGCAATATTTTTAGAAATTTTTTTTCTGTTGTCACTGTCATAACTCCACTTGCCACCTAGAGGTTTCCC
>JBEARN010000053.1:0-8135 GCA_041163165.1 Pseudomonadota bacterium | reverse complement strand
AAAGGAAATATTCCTTTAGGAGCATCCGGTTCGGCTGTTTTGACATCTTTAAAGTCTTCAAGCTCCCCAGCTTGCTCTAAATGATGGGCAAAGTTCCCTGCCACCCCTAAACATATCACATTCTTTAAATTCATAATAATCCTTAGAAAAGGTACACTTAATTACCCTGTTAATATTTTTGTTAGTATAGCTTAGAGAATTGAAAAAATGAGAATTTTTATAAATAAATGTAGTATATATCTACCGCCAAGAAGGCAGTAGATGAAGGGGATAGACTTATTTAGCTGCTACAGCGTCTTTAAGCGTTTTACCGATTTTGAATTTTGGAGCAGTGTGTGCTGCTTTTGTATAAGTTTTGTTAGTTCCAGGAACTTTACCGCTTTTCGCTTTTACAGCTACTGTTGAAAAAGTACCAAATCCTACCAACGATACTGTATCTTTTTTTACCAACGCTTCAGTCACTGACGCAGTAAATGCCTTTACTGCTCTTTCAGCTGCTGCTTTACTCTCGAAACCACCATTTTTTTGCACTAATTCTACGAATTCTGCTTTTGTCATCTTTCTTCCTTAATTTTAAGATGGATTATTATAGCATAGAATTTTCTTAAATCAAGATAAAGACCCCATAAAATAGGCATTTTTGAATAAAATAATTTATTTTAACGATAAAAAAATTTTATATATTTATGGAACTTATTTTAATTATTTTAAAAAATTATTTAATTTGTGGAAATAATAAGAATATCGATAGGAAAAGTATTTTTTGTATTGATAGTGATTCAAATTGATTGTTGTGATTTTTGACTCATATGGTGCGGTCGGAGGGATTTGAACCCTCACACCTGTTGGCACTACCCCCTCAAGATAGCGTGTCTACCGTTCCACCACGACCGCATGTAGTAAATATAGACGGGAAAACCCGTCTACTATAAAACTCTTTTGATTAACCGATAAATGGGTTAGCGTAAAGAGCGATAAGCGCAATAACAAGTGTATAGATAACTTGCGCTTCGATCATCGCAAGCGCGATGAACATTGTAGTCATTAGTTTACCACCAAGACCTGGGTTTCTAGCTGTACCAGCGATAGTTGCAGCAGCAGTGTGACCCATACCGATAGCACCACCAAGCGCAGCAAGACCAAGACCAACACCAGCAGCCACTACTGAATATGCTTGAACCATAGAATCCGCTTCACCAGCGAAAGCAGCAGCACCAAGTGCTACGAAAAGTAAGAAAAACTTTTTCATTTTAAATCCTTCATTAATATTTGTTTTAGAAGTCTGTTCGGCTTGCGTAAACGACAGAAAATCATCGCCAATGAAGACATAAATGCCGCCATTTCCCTACTGATTACTTCAAATAACGGTGTGATTATATCTTTTCGATCATTAAATATGGTTAAATAGAAATGGTTATGCTAGAAATTCTGGCGTTGCCAACTCTACCTTTTTCCCTTTTTGTTCCATAACAACAACAGTGATCGTGTCACCTTCATTGTATCTTTCAGAGAGGTTATTGATGCGCTCTTTCGCCACCTTTGATATATGAAGCAACGCATCAAATCCATCCGGCATTTCAATAAACATTCCAAAATCTACGATCTTTTTCACCTTACCTTCATAAGACTTGCCAACTTCATACTCCATTTGCTTTTTTACTGGTGCAGAAGCAATCTCTTCGATATGCGCTTTGGCTTGCGCTACCTTCTCTTTGTCTTCTCCTGAAAGCTTCACCCCACCTACATCACGATCAAGATCGACAGAAACTTCGAATTTTTCAATAATGTCACGTATTGTTGCGCCCGCTTTCCCGATAATATCTACGATCTTGCTTGGGTGAACTGTAAAATATTCAGTACTCGGCAATGCATCACTAGAAACGATCTCTTTTTCTGCCTCTTCCATGATATTAAGAATATGTTCTTTCCCTTTTTTGGCTTGCTCAAGCGCCTCTTTAAGCACCTTTAGATCAATGCCGCCGAGTTTGATATCCATCTGTAATGCTGTGATCCCGTTTTTTGTACCGGCTACTTTAAAATCCATATCCCCATCATGATCTTCAAGCCCCATAATATCTGACAAAATGGCATAGCGGTCACCCTCTTGCACCAATCCCATAGCAATCCCTGCTACCAAATCAGAAGTTTCTACTTCCGCTGCACGTAACGCCAAAGCACCACCACAAATCGTTGCCATCGAAGAAGAACCGTTGCTTTCTAAAATTTCAGAAACCAAACGAATCGTACCATCATATTTCAAATCAATTGTTGGTTCCAATGCTCTTTTTCCCAAGTTTCCATGCCCAAGCTCTCTTCTTCCGGGAGCACCAATAAATTTCGCTTCTCCTACCGAGAATCCTGGGAAATTATAATGAACCATAAAGTTTTCTGATTGGGCATTTTTTTCTGTGATCAGCTCATACATCTGCGCATCTTTTTTGTCTCCAAGCGTTACCGTTACGAGTGCTTGTGTTTCACCACGCGTAAAAAGACAAGAGCCGTGCACTGAAGGCAAAAGGCTTGTTTCTATCGTGATAGGTCTTACTTCATCCAATGCTCTACCATCTGCGCGAATACTTTCATCTAAAATCATAGCTCTCACGGCGCTTTTTTTATAGTTTTCAATCACTTTTGCGACCAATTTTTCTTCAACTTCTTGCCCTTCTGAAGCTAGCACATTCACAATCTCTTTACGGATCTTTTTTAACGCATTCGAGCGTTCACTTTTTGCCATATGGACAATCGCTTTTTTTACTTCTTCAGCATAATTTCCTTCGATTCGTTCATATAAAGCGTTATCGGTTTTCTCTTCTGCCAATGGCAAATCGATTGCCTCTCTTACCCACGGACTAAATACTTTAGTATAAGAAGAAGTTGCCTCATCGATTGCGTTTGCTGCCATACTGATGACTTCTATCAATGCAGCTTCATCAAATTCATTAGCACACTGCCCTGTTTCAGTTTCTGTAGCAAGCGTACGCATCTCTATCATCACGATATCTTTATCGGAACCCACGACCAACAAATCAAGCTCACTTTGCGATTGTTGGCGCAATGTAGGGTTTATCACAACATCACTGCCTACCGTTCCTACCCTCACCGCTGCAATACTTTTTGTGACAGGAATATCTGATACAAAAAGTGCCGCATTGGCTGCATGCAAGGCAGCTACCTGCATATCTACTTCAGCATCTGCACTCACGACCATGATCGTAATAATCACCGGGTAATGAAAACCTTCAGGGAATAAAGGTCGCAAAGAACGATCTACGATGCGGGAAGTTAATGTTTCAAAATCACCCGGTTTTGTCTCTCTTTTGACAAATCCACCTGGTATCTTCGCCGCTGCGTAAGACTTTTCAAAATACTGTACTGTTAAAGGGAGAAAATCTTCATCGACAGGTTTCTCATCCACAGCCACCGCTGCAATCAATGCTGCTTTCCCCTGGCGATAAAGGACAGCGCCACTTGCTTGTTTGGCTATTTTATTAAATTCGTAACTCTCTTGAAGGTTGTTAATATCGATCTGTACTGTTTGTGCTTTCATCTTCATTTCCCTTTTTATTTGTTAATTTATACTATATTTTGTGCATTAATCATATGCAGTATTTGATCTAAAGTCAATTTTTCAAACTCTTGATAGTAGTACTCTATAGAGATATAATCATCTATCTTGTGAGGGCAAAAGACACCATCGCATACTGTCAATAAATTTTGATACACCCCTTTATCCAAAATAGGCGTGGCAATATAAATATTTTTAGCTCCTCTTGCAATAGCTGATTTAATCGCGAGCATCATGGTTAATCCTGTTTCGATACATTCATCGGCTAACACTACAAATTTTCCTTTCAAAGAGCTCAAATCTTTCCCTTTTCTATATTTATATACGTAAGAAAGAACCTCTTCTTCATATTTGCGGTGCGCTTCACCATACACATAATCTTCATGTATCTCAAAAGCATCGATCAATGCTTTGTGCATCACTACCTCTTCGGTTTCAGATACCATTCCGATCGCTAGCTCAGGATTGTTCGGCGCCAAGATAGGCTCCGTGAGCAAAATATCCATTTCCCCATGGATCGCTTTGGCTATCTGATGGGCAAAATAGACACCCCCCTCACTCACGCCGATTACCACAGTTTCGTTTTCAGAAAAAAGCTTGATCGGCAACAATTCTATCAATTGTCTTGATGCGTCTTCCCTGTTTTGAAAATAAACATTAGGGTTTAAATCGATTGACATAATCTACTCCAGGGAATTGTTTGCTTATCTCTTCGTCATCAAAAGTATAACGAAACTCTTCTATATACTTCATCAACAGTTGATATGCACGGTTTAATTGCTCCATCGTCTCAGCACTACCCCCTACATCAGGATGAAATTTTTTAGCTAAAAAACGGTACTGTTTCTGGACATCTTTTTTTGTCACCAATGTAGGTAGACTCAAAAATTCTAGTGCTTTTTGCAACTCATCTTTAGCGCTGATCATCTTCTGCCTCTACACTTCCTATCCCTCCAAAAGGGATAAAATTTATCTGAATGTAAAACTTGTTCTCTTTTGTATATGCCCCAGAAAAAGTAGGTCTTGGTATGATCTCTTCTCTTAATGAAGCAGCAAAATTCCAGCATGGTTTATGATAGCTTCCCCCTATTGCCCACTGGTTATTGGTCTTGCTGTCAAGATCATAGGTAAAACTACTGTTGATTGAAATTTGTTGGGTTACATTGTAATTAAATGCAAAATAGACATCATTCGCAGAGACATTATCATCAACCCACATCATGGTATCAGGTAAAATATCTTTATAGGTATGCCCTGCAGTGATACTATACGCTTCTTTGTCCAATGTTATACTACTAGAGGCTTCTCGTATTTTGCCATATTCATGCGCATAAATAATGTTATTATACAAATGCCACTCATCCAAGTTGTACTGCATTTCATTGCTAATATCTGCAAACTTATACTCTCTTTGCGGATAATAATTTTGAGAAAGCCTTTGGTAAAATTTTAAATTCATCGCAGCATCATAAAAATAGTGATTGATACTCAACTTATACTCTTCTTCAGGTAATCCTATCGCAAACAATTGACTTTGTTCTCTATAAGAAGGGTTAAAGTCTGATAAAAAAAACTCCTCTGGTGATCTGCTTTCTGTACCAGGGTAAATATACTCCAATGACGGTTGCAATACATGGATGAGCGAATCATATTTTTTCGTTAGATCTGTAAACAGTTTCACTTTATGGATGGTACTATAGTACTCAAACGTATCATAAGTATATTCGCCATTTCCAAAAAAGTACTTACTGTAGTACAACTCTTCTCCCAAAGAAAGATTGACAAAATCATCCCAAAAAGAGGTGGTAAACTCTAAGGGAAGTTTAAACTCCATTTGGTTCATCGTCACACCGACTTCTCGGTACAGATTATTCATATGCAAATCTGCTTTATAGGTCAAGTTATCCCACAAAAAATGTGTTAAGTATTTATGCAACTGTATCGAAGGGAGAACTTGTAATGTTTTCTCTTTCTCTACATTTGCTCTCGTATCGATGAAATATTTTGCATTCACTCCAAGATAATACTCACTATTTTGGATAAAATAATTGAGCCTTGATTCTTGTAACGGCGTCAATCCAAAATGCTCCAGCGATTCAAGTTGCAAATTCAGATAATCGATATCATTCAAATAGGTAGAATTGAGATACAACCCATCTGTGACTTCATCCGACACTCCGCTGGTAAAAAGTTGCGATGATTCATAATTGAGTTCGGCTCCATAGTGACTATCGTTAAACAGATCATAAGTTTGCACATACTCTTGCTTATCTTTGAAATACCCTAACCGTAATTTTCCTGAAGAGTGCGCAGAATCAACCCAACGCAATGTGCCATAAAGTCCCGCACTTCTTGCAGAGCGTATTTGCGGATTCATCTCTAAGTCCATGCTTTTAGAGATCGCCCAAAACACAGGCTGTTCAAAAAAGAATCCTTCATTTGTCGTAGAACCAAAAGCAGGAAAAAGAAAACCTGATGTTCTCTCTTTATTGGTGGAAAACGACAGATACGGGGAGTATGCCACCGGGATATCCCATACATACATTTTTGCATTGTAAATTTGCATAAATTCTGCTTCACTGTCATACACAGAACGGTCAAAAACCATTTTCCATAAAGGGTTAGAGATATCACAACTTGAAATCATCGATGACCCCAACTGATATCTTCCGTCTTTTTTCTTCCCTTTATCAGAAAGCAACCAAATATCATTTTTACTCATCAAAAAAAGCTTCTGAAATGTTACTTCTTTTTTCTCCGTATCGATCTCGATATGATCAGTATGCACTTTATTGCCTTGATACCCTATCATTTCGATATTGCCATCGACAACAAGACGTTTCTCATTTTTATTAAACGATGCCGAAGAAGCCTTAATGATGGCATCATCATAATAAATCACTACATCATCTTTGGCCCAAAATATGGTTTCAGAAGCATCCACATTTTTTGCCACAATTTCAATCTTGTTTTTTCCAGAAGCAGCCCATAATAATTGACTGCTCACGATAAAAAAAGACCAAAAAAAGAAATATAATTTAGGCATGGATCACAACGCAATTTGCAAATTTATCATGCATGGTTTGTCTTAATGGGGTAAAAAAAGCGATCAAAAAACCAATATAAAAAAGTACTTCACTCCCTATCCTAAGGATAGAACGCAGAAATGCTTTAGGCAAGCTAGGATGTGACTTTGTTTCTAAATCAATCACTTTAATTTTCATCAAATATTTACCCAATGTCATCCCATTTTGCCATACAAAAAGGGTATGATAAAGAATTTTAATGGTGAAAATCACCCCTATATTCTCTGCAAAAAAATAATTAAGTGTTGCGACTGTCTCTTCATCTAATACGCTGATATTGGAAAACAAAGCACTTAATTGATCGAAAAAAATAACCATCAAAAAAACTGAAATGACCATATCATCAATCACAAAGGCACTTATCCTCTTTGAAGTATTTGCAATAGGCAAAGAGATCTTTTCAGGCATTGCGCTTCCTAAAGTGCCTGATACGCAATATCGGTCCGACATTGCTTCCCAGCGAAATGAACTTGCCCTACCAGCATATAAGCACGTTTTTGTGCCTCTTTAATGCTATCACCTACACCTACGCACACCAGGACCCTTCCCCCAGTCGCATAAAGCTTCCCATCTTCGCCCCGAGAAACACCTGCATAAGAGATATGGGCATTTTCTTGAAGCTCTTCATGGTAAATATCATCTACTATGATCTCTGCTGGTGGCGTACTTTTATAAGGATAATCTTTACTTGCCATCACAACCCCTACTGCATACTTATTATGAAAAGCAATTTGAGCACTTTTAAGATCGCCTATAGCCGCTTTATAAAAAAGTTCAGATGCCGGTGATTTAAGCAATGGCATTAACTCCTCACATTCAGGATCACCAAAACGTACATTATACTCAAGGACAATAGGCTCCCCTTTAACTACCATCACACCGATAAAAAGAACACCTGTAAATGGGTTTCCTTCCGCTTCCATCCCTTTGAGTGTCGGTTCGATAACCCTTTCATTAAGCTTTCGATAAATCTCTTCATTCACCAAAGGCGTTGGCGCATACGCTCCCATACCACCAGTATTTGGACCTTGGTCATTATTTAAAAGGCGTTTATGGTCTTGTGCTGCAGGAAGTACCACATAATCTTTCCCGTCACAAATCGCAAACACTGAAAGCTCATACCCATCCAAGAACTCTTCTACAACGATACTCGTCCCCGCATCACCAAATGCATTTCCAGAAAGCATCTCTCCAGCTGCTTTTTTTGCTTCATCATGGCTTTGTGCGATAATCACCCCTTTGCCGCCACAAAGTCCATCTGCTTTAACAACGATAGGGGCATCTAAAGTCATAATAAATTCATACGCTTTTTGGAGATTATCTGTTTCAATATATTTAGCCGTAGGGACATTGTGACGCGCTAAGAAGTTTTTCATAAAAATCTTCGAACCTTCAAGTTGCGCCGCTTTTGCCGTAGGTCCAAAAATGGTTAAATTTCGCCCTTTAAAAATATCTACAATCCCTTCCACCAAAGGAGCTTCTGG
>JBEARN010000052.1:0-8796 GCA_041163165.1 Pseudomonadota bacterium | reverse complement strand
TCAAGCATCGCCTCAAAATCTACATCTTCTATTTCGATATCTTCGAACTTCATACCTATCCTTATGTGTGCCTAATTTTGCGATATTATACCTTTTTAACCAAAAATATGGCTTATGGAAAAATATGCCAAGGGGGATGCTTCCAATCTATTTGATTGGATAGCATTGAAATAATTTTATGAAGTTTAGTAAAAAGATATACGCTCTAAAACATCAAAATACGTAGGAAAAGTTTTTGCCGTGCATTCAGGTTCATTGATCGTTACAGAGACGGGATCAAGCGCTAAAAGTGAAAAACACATCGCCATTCTATGGTCATTATAGGTATCGATCGCTGCATGCTTGAGCTGCTTAGGAGGTATGATAGTGAGATAATCTTCTCCCTCTTCAACTTTAGCCCCCACTTTGCGCAATTCTGTTGCCATCGCAAAAAGTCTATCGGTCTCCTTCACGCGCCAATTATAAATATTTCTGAGTGTCGTAGTTCCTTCGGCAAAGAGTGCCAAAGTAGCGATCGTCATCGCTGCATCAGGGATATGGTTAAAATCCATATCGATCCCATGCAGCTTACCTTTACTGACGATGACATATTCGTCTCCCCACTCTACCTTTGCACCCATTTTTTCAAGTACATCCACAAACTGTACATCGCCTTGGATACTTTTTTTTCCAACCCCAGTTACTTTGACACTGCCCCCTTTTATCGCTGCCGCGGCTAAAAAATAAGAAGCAGAAGATGCATCTCCTTCAACCATAAAGCTCTCTACGGCTTGATAGTGTTGCCCCGACCTAACGCTAAAAGTTTTGTAGTCATGATTGTCCACTTCTACACCAAATTTTTTCATAATATGCAACGTGATATCGATGTATGGCTTAGATACCAGTTCTCCCAAAATCTCGATCGTCATATCTTTTTGAGCCAAAGGCGCAGCAAGTAAAAGTGCCGTAAGAAATTGACTTGAGATTGCTCCATCTATTTTAACTTTACCTCCATAAAGACCATCTGCTTCTATCAAAATAGGAGGATATCCTTTATTTTCTTGATACGCAATCTTTGCTCCTGCCTCTCTTAGCGCATCGACTAAATGTCCTATGGGTCTCTCTTTCATACGCGGTTCACCTGTCAGCAAGAAAGAACCTTTCCCCAACGTTAATGCCGCACATAAGGGACGCATCGCTGTACCTGCATTCCCCAAGAAAAGCTCTTTTATTTCAGAATCCCCATTGATCACTCCACCTTTCCCTTGAATAATGCACTCTGTTTTATCGTCTGAAAGTGTATATTTTACGGCCAATTCCTTGAGTGCATTGAGCATATGTTTTGTATCATCACTATCGAGCAAATTTGTGATTTTCGTAGTCCCTTTGGCTAGTGCTGCGATCAATAATGCCCTATTGGAAAGACTTTTAGATCCAGGAAGATTCACTTCTCCTTCTATTTTTTTAATAGGTTTGAGTGTTAAACTATTCATATCACTTCATCTACATCTTTAAATATTTTAATCTGGCTGATCACATTTTGAACGATCCAGTCAGGCGTCGAAGCGCCAGCAGAGATACCGCAAAGTTTTTTACCTTCAAACCATACCGGTTGAAGATCTTTTTCATTCTCTACCAGATAACTCTCTTTACAATCGCGTTCACAAATACTATGCAATTGTTTTGTATTGGAAGAGTGCTTCCCTCCGATAATGATCATAATATCTGCTTCTTTGGCTAATTCAGAAGCAGCATCTTGATTTTCAAAAGTAGCATTACAAATCGTATTGAAAACTCTGACTTCTTTACGTGTTTTCAAGAGTGCCGTAACGATCTTCGCAAAGTCTTCTGGTTTTTTGGTCGTTTGCGATACAACCGCCACTTTTCCTTTTAAGGGTAAAGCATCAAGTTCTTCTTCTTCTAGTACAACAAAGGTGTCATCAGGCGACTCTGTATAACTTTTTACCCCTTTTATCTCGGGATGTGACTTATCCCCAAATATAACGATACTGTACCCTTCATGACTCATTTTATTCACGATATTTTGGGGCGTAGTGACATAAGGACACGTAGCATCTATCACCTTATGTTCATTTTTTTGTAACATCTTCAATTCTTCTTGAGGAATCCCATGGGTGCGGATGACGACAGTAGTATCTTTTTTGATCTGATCTATATTTTCAACAAGACCTATATTAAAATCATTTTTAAGTCGGTTAATCTCATCTTTATTATGAATCAGAGGACCATACGTCACTGCCCCTTTATGCTCCTGTGCGATTTCAATAGCTCTTTTAACACCAAAACAAAATCCATAATTTGAAGCCAGACGTATTTTCATCACTTATCTCAATTGCGCATCGCACTCTGTTTGTAATGCTTCCATGATTTCTCCCATCACAGACTCTATATCACTCTCTTCAAGTGTCTTTTCCATAGACTGTATGAAGAAACGCATCGTTAAACTTTTCTTATCCCCCAAAGCCTCATCTTCATAGATATCTACCGGATAGCTAGCTTTAAGAAGGCGATTATCAACCTTTTGTATCACTTTTGCTACTTCAACATAATGGAGTGATTTATCGATGACAACAGAAAGATCTTTATACGCACCTTGAAATTTTGAAATCGGTGTCGCATTTACATGTTTACGAACTATTTGGTTCAGATCTAGTTCTGCAACAAATGTTTGCGGTATTCCAAATGCCTCTTGCACTGAAGGGTGTAGCTTTGCAAGAAAACCAGATACTTGACCATCTATCACAATATTTGCCGATTGATAAGGATGCACCAAACTATTTTCAAAATCACATGGAACTAATTCAAATGCCCCTATAACTGCTCCTAGTTTTTGAGTAAATGTGGCAAAATCAATCATTTTCGGTTTACCATTATTTTTGACGCTTTCTTGTTCAACTTGTCCAGAAAAAACAAATGAAACCATTTCTCTTTCATTACGTTTTACATCAAAAATAGATCCTATTTCAAATAATGGAATCGATTTTTTACCATAGTTTACATTTCGTTTTACCGCATTCAAAAGGTTGATTAAAATCGTTGTTCTTAGGGTATTTAACTCTTCTGCGATAGGATTTGCAAGCTCTAATGGATCAGCAATCACGCCAAATCCATACCTTTCCAAAAGTGCTTTTTCGGTAAAAATATATGATACATTTTCATAAAATTGTGTCCCAACCGCACGGTATCTTAACTCTTTTTTTACCTTATAACGCTCTGTTGTAAGGTTTAAGCGTGGTTTTTCAGTAAATACCAATGGTTTGGCATCAATATTATTAATACCTATCATCCGTACAATCTCTTCAGAAATATCCTGAATATTTTTAATGTCGTGCCTAAAACGAGGCACTACTGCAACAATAACGTTGTGTGACATCGCATTAATCTCAAAACCAAGCTTCTTTAGAATAGTAACGATTTTTCCTATCTCCACCTCCATGCCAATGATAGAGGAAATCTCTTTCGCATCCACTATCACTGTGTCATGTTCTCTATTGACATGCGTATTTAACGAGCCTTCATAGCAAGAGAGCTCCGCATAATCATCTAACATAGATGCCAAATAAGAGATGCCGAAAGAGAGATTAGGATTAGAGCCCCTGGATGTTTTATAGTACAGATCATCGGTTTTGCAAGAAGCGTTTGCGACTGCTTCCACCAAAAGACCAGGATCAATGTAACTTGCCTCGACTAAAAGCTCTATTGGCTCTAAACCATTGATTTTCTCTTGATTGATCCCAACCACAGAAAGAACTTGTTCATTTCCGATCACTTCTACCAATCCTACCTCTTTTGATACTACGTTCAAAGCGATTTTTTGATCGGAATTTTTAAATACCTCACTGGCATAAGCACGAAGTATAACACCTGTTGTATGCGTCGCATACGCCAGCATATCATCTAAAGGATTCTCATTTGCTAAGTCTATCATGGCTAAACGCAACTTGACCAAAAATGGTTGTGTGATATTTTGCACTGTCATAAGCTTATAAAATAGGTCTGCATCGATTTCGCCAGAAGTATGAAGCTCTGCTACTCTTGCTATCCCCAACTTGACTTTATCTTCTTGCTTGTATTCAAAAGGCTTCATCTCGATATCCAATGCCGCACTCAGATCTCTTGCCACACCATAAATACTTAAGCAATCTCCCCTATTTGCTGTCAACTCAAGCTCTATAATCGTATCTGCTACCTTATCATACAAACGAAGCTCACGCCCCGCTTCCAATACACCAATGCTCTCATCAAGTATCATGATCCCTTGCCCCATTGAGGGGAGCCCAAGCTCTGAAGCAGAACAGACCATCCCCTCACTCTCTACTCCGCGTAGTTTGGCATGTTTAATTTTCAAATCACCTGGCAACTCAGCTCCGATCATCGCCACAGCTACATATTCTGCATTTACCACGTTGGCGGCACCACATACGATCTGTCTCACACCACTTCCTACATCGATCTGACAGACATTCAGTTTATCTGCATCTGGGTGTTTTTCGCATGATATCACTTTTCCAATGACTACTTTCTCGGGGATCACAATCTCCCTAAGGCTATCAACTTCTAATCCTATACTATTAAACGTTTCATAGAGTTTTTCATTAGAGATATCCTTAAGATTGATAAACTCATTTAACCAACTTCTTGTTACTATCATCTAAACTGCTCCAACAAACGAATATCTCCTTCAAACAAAGATCTCAGATCTGGTATCTGGTGTATCAACATCGCAAAACGCTCTACCCCTAGTCCAAAGGCATACCCACTTACCTCTTCGTATCCTACTGCTTTAAAAACATTTGGATCAACAATCCCACACCCAAGTACTTCTAACCATCCAGTATGAGAACAAACCCTACAGCCATCCCCTTTGCAAAAAATACAAGAGATATCGACTTCGGCTGAAGGCTCCGTAAATGGAAAGAAACTGGGTCTATAACGTACTTCTACATCTCCAAACATATATTGCAAGAAATCGGTCAAAATCGACTTGAGATTCGCAAAACTTACTTTACCTTTCTCATCTACTACTAATCCTTCTACTTGATGAAACATCGGCGTATGGGTAAGGTCATAATCACGACGAAATACTTTTCCTGGAGCGATCATACGAATCGGAGGTTTGCTCTGTAACATTGTACGTATCTGTACTGGTGATGTATGCGTACGTAAAAGTCCGCCATCTTTAAAATAAAACGTATCTTGCATATCACGCGCAGGGTGATGCTTTGGAAGGTTTAATGCTTCAAAGTTATGAAAGTCATCCTCTACCATGGGACCGCTTTCTACAGCAAAATTAAGTGCCATAAAATAATCAATGATTTTATCCATGGTCTCCATCACAGGGTGCAATGCGCCTTTTTGAGCCAAAGTACTATAAAGTGAAACATCGATCGCTTCACCTTTTAAAACTTTTTCTATCTCTTCATGTTTTAGCAACTCATAACGCTCATCAAAACGCTCTTGAAGCAAAATTTTAGTCTTATTCAACTCTTCTGCAAAAGCTTTTTTTTCAGGACCTGGGATATCTTTCATCTTGGCAAACTCAACTGCCAAAACACCTTTTTTCCCAAAAATATCGATACGTACTTTTTCCAATATTTCAAGTGAGTCAGCTTGAATAATCTTCTCTTCTAAATTTTTCATCTATCCTCTGTGATCTATAATTCTAATCGTGATTCTACCTAAAAGTTGCTAATAGGGGGATTGAGACTTATTTGTGCTATAATTGACGCTATATAATTATCCCTCATTCAAAGGAACTATTTGATGTGTATATTCTGTAAAATCGTTAATAAAGAGATCCCAAACAATACCGTGCATGAAAGTGAACATTTTTTAGCATTTCATGATCTTTACCCTAAAGCTCCCGTACATATATTGATCATCCCAAAAACACATGTGGATTGTTTTCAAAATGTAACGGCTGAAACGATGGCAGGGCTAACAAATTTTGCTCAAGAAGTTGCTACAAAAGTTGGTTTGGCAGAATCAGGATATAGACTCATCACAAACAATGGTGAAGATGGAGGACAAGAGATCTTTCACCTTCACTTCCATATGTTAGGCGGAGCAAGGCTTCCATGGGATCATACCCATGAAGATGCGCATAAAAGTATCTAATGGGGGACAAAGCTTCTTCAGAAGCTTTTTTAAGAACAAAACGCCCCGCCAAATCCATCTTCAAGTACCATATTTGCAGAAAGAAGCGTCTCTTTTTCAGTGATTATTTCACCATTTTGAATGATCGTATAACTCACTTTTACAGAATCTCTTATAGAATTTATCGTGGTGCAGTAACTTTCCAAAGATGCCCCTATGTAACGCTTTGCTTTCATCGCATTAAATTCACTTTCAAAGTTATAAATGATATGCATCGAAACGAACTTCATCGGCACTGACTCAGAACGAACTATCTCTGCTTTGACCGAATAATTTTTTACTTCAAAACCATCTTTTTCTGCCATAACCACAAGGTCTATTCCTGTACAACCTATGATACCTGTAGCAAAATACTCTACGGGTGTAATCTCTTTACAGTCGAAGATATAACTTGATTTGGTCGTATTTGCTTTAAATTTTTTCTCCCCAAGATACTCTACTGATACATCCATCTTCTCTCCTAAAATTTATTTGTCATAGTGTACACTATCTCACTTATACAAAAGGCATATCATGGCGATAGAAATAGAGCGTAAATTTCTTGTAGATCAAATAAAACTTCCACTCTTAAATGATGGTATGGTAATGAAACAAGGGTATATTAAGACCGCTGATCTCAATACTGTTAGGGTGCGGATCCAAGATGAACAAGCATACTTAACACTCAAAAGTTCAAGTCAAGGAAGCTCAAGACTTGAATTTGAATACCCTATTCCTCTTGAAGATGCGGAAGAGATACTAGAAAATCTTTGCCAAAAACCTTTTATAGACAAAAAAAGATATCTCATAGAACATGAAGGTCATACTTGGGAGTTAGACATCTTTGAAGGAGAAAACAAAGGGCTCATTGTCGCTGAAATTGAACTCTCTAGTGAAGATGAAACATTTGTTTTACCAGCTTGGATAACACAAGAAGTTACAACCGATAAAAGATATGCCAATTCAAATTTAGTAATACACCCTTACTCTAGCTGGGTAGAAATACTATCATAGTGATAGATTGGATAACCAATTCTCCATAGTTTTTATCTGCTCTAGGGTTCTTACTGTAGCGGTGCCACCTTCACTTTGACGTGCATTCATAGAAGCTCTATTATCAAGAAGCTCTACGACATCTTCACCTATACGGTTATCTACACTTTGTAGGTTTTCAAGGCTGAGTTCTGAGATATCTAGTTTGTTTTCTTCCGCAAAATTGACTACATTTCCTACAATATGGTATGCATCACGGAAAGGAAGACCTACTTTACGTACCAGATAATCGGCAAGATCTGTTGCGGAAAGATGTCCGATCATACATGCTTGTGCCATTTTATCCACATTGACTTTCATCTCAACGATCATTTCATTCATTACTTGAAGACTCAAGATCGCTGTTCGTACAGAGTCAAACACACCCTCTTTATCTTCTTGCATATCTTTATTATATGCAAGGCTCAGCCCTTTCATAACCGTCAGTAGTGAGATCAAGTTTCCATTGACGCGTCCTGTTTTTCCGCGAAGTAATTCAGGTATATCTGGATTTTTTTTCTGTGGCATGATAGAACTTCCTGTTGCATGTCTATCTGAAAGTGTCACAAATCCAAACTCACTCGTACTCCAAATGATCAGTTCTTCACTCAAACGGCTAATATGCATCATCATCGTAGAAATATTAAAAAGAATCTCCAACGCAAAATCTCTGTCACTCACTGTATCTAAACAATTTAGTGTTGGTGCATCAAATCCTAACTTATCTGCTGTGATTTTACGATCAATAGGGTGCGGCGTACCCGCCAAAGCGGCACAACCAATAGGGGAAAGATTATTGCGTTGGTAAGAGCTCATAAAACGTTCATAATCTCGCTTGAACATACTTGCATAAGCCATCATATGGAATCCAAAATTTATTGGCTGAGCATGCTGCAAATGCGTCATCCCAGGCAAGAGTGTTTCACTATTTGACGCTGCTACTTTGACAAATGTTCGGACAGTTTCCAAAAGAAGTTCGGCGATGGACAATGTATTTCTTTGTACATACATTCTAAAATCAAGTGCGACCTGGTCATTACGGCTTCTTGCTGTATGCAAACGCTTACCCGCATCCCCTATACGTTCAGTCAAATGACGTTCAATCGCCATATGAATATCTTCATCATTACCATCCAAAACGATCTTTCCAGCATCGATTTCTGCTTTAATTTGAGATAACCCTGAGTCGATAGCATCCACATCTTCTTTTGAGATAATTCCTTGTTCTCCGAGCATAAATGCATGCGCACGTGAACCTTCGATATCTTCAGCATAAAGTGCTTTGTCAAAAGGTAAAGAGTTATTCAGTTGAGTCAAAAGCTCAGAACTCGCTGTCGATATTCTAGCTGATGCCATTTTTTTAGCCATAAGATGATCCTGTGTATGAAATTAGCGTATTTTAACGTAAAGTAGGTTTGAAGTAACAGTAAACTTGATTCAAGGCTCTATGCATGACGGGGAATTCCAACTAGAGATACGGCATCAAGTTCAAGATGAAAAATGAATAAATTGGTAATTGGTAATTGGTAATTGGTAATTGGTAATTGGTAATTGGTAATTGGTAATTGGTAATTGGTAATTGGTAATTGGTAATTGGTAATTGGTAATTTTATGCAGTTTGGGTTAGCT
>JBEARN010000051.1:0-8822 GCA_041163165.1 Pseudomonadota bacterium | reverse complement strand
ACAACAGAAGTGTCACCATTGAGTGGCAGAAGTATGAAACAAGATAATAACTTCTTAACGCTACACACTGAGCGTTCAGTGTATAGTACGGTTTTAACTAAACCAGTTTTTGATTCTGTCAAATGCAGATTCGAAAGTGCTTTTGTGTGGACGACTCTCTACACCATAGCTCTCTTGAAGTGTTTCAAGTAGCTTTTTCTGTTCTTCATTTATTTTTTGTGGAAGCACCATTTTTACTTGGGCAATAAGTCTTCCTTTTTTCCCAGTATGGACATCCGCAACACCTTCTTCCTTAAAGATGAATTGTTCTTTATCTTTGGTGCTTTGCTTGAGTTCGAGTTCGAGTTCACCGTAAAGTGCTGGGATAGAAATAGTCTCTCCAAGTATTGCTTGAGTGAAAAATACAGGTACTTCTATGTAAATATCATTGCCATTACGGATAAAGTTTTCATCCTCTTCTACTTGGAAAGTGAGATAAAGATCTCCACGTCGACCATTTTTATCCTCATTTCCATACCCCTGTGCTCTCAGACGATTGCCAGAGTCTACCCCAGCAGGGATGTTGATGGTGACTGTATCTTCTTCTTCATGGTACCCTTTACCATAGCAGCTTTGACAACTCTCTTTCATTTTTTGTCCTTGCCCATGACACTTAGGACAAGTTTGTGCAAACTGCATAGGTCCTTGTCTCATGAGGACTTGACCTTGACCTTTGCAATAATCACAAGTCTCTAGTTTACCGTCTTTCCCACCCGTTCCTTTGCAGTCATTGCATGGTATTTTGTATCTAATATCAATCTTCTTTTCGCATCCAAATACTGCTTCATGAAATTTTAGCGGCAGTTCTATCTCGAAATCTAAAGCATATTTTTGACCAGGGTCTCTTCGGGTTCGTCCAAAACCGCCACCAAATCCACCAGCACCACCGAACATAGAGTTAAAGATATCCATAATATCGTCCATATTGGCAGAACCAAATCCGCTTCCCATACCACCTTGACCTTCAAGACCTGCTTTCCCGTAACGGTCATAAATCGCTCTTTTTTCTTCATCGCTGAGTACTTGGTATGCTTCGTTGACGATTTTGAATTTTTCTTCTGCTTCTTTGTTGTCTGGGTTTCTGTCAGGGTGATACTGCATCGCCAGTTTTCTGTAAGATTTTTTGAGTTCGGCACCCGAACACTCTCTACTTACTTCTAGTACTTCATAATAATCTACTTCTGTCATCGTGTCATCCTTTGTAAAGAAGCAAACTCGAGCATATGTTGACTCACTGTTGCATATAAATAGTAAAAAATATTGGGGCGAATTCTACCATAATTTCGTTATAATCACAAAAAGTTCGAAAAGGGTGTGTTTAAAAATGATAGTCCATATTGTGACATTTAAGTTTAAGGAAGAGAATAAACAAGCAAATATGATACAAGCCAAGCAGATGCTTGAAGAGCTTATGGGAGCAGTTCCGAGTCTAAGAAGTATCGATGTAGGGATCAATTTCTCTACTGAAGAGCGTGCGATGGATCTGAGTATCATTACTACTTTTGAGAGTAAAGAAGGATTAGAAGCCTATGCGATTCATCCAGAGCATCTTAAGGTAGTAACATTTATCAAAAGTGTTGTGGAGTACTCTAAGGTTGTGGATTACATTAAACAAAGATGAAACATAAAATAGAAGCATTTGAAAATTTGGTAGATGCGTTTGGTTCGCTGCCTACTATTGGGAAAAAAACAGCCATACGTTTGGCTTATCATGCGGTAATGATGGACGGTTTTGCCGCCATGAAACTTGCTCATGCACTTGAAACAGGGGTCAATACGATCCAAAGGTGTCGTAAATGTCATAATATGAGTGAAGACGAACTTTGTGCGGTATGTTCAGATCCTTATCGTGATACTACCAAGCTTTGTGTGGTGCAGAGCGCAAAAGATATTTTAGTGATAGAAGAGAGTGGTCAATTTAATGGAGTTTATTATGTGATTACTCAAATTAGTGACTTAGACGAAACACATCTTTATGCCGCTGTAGATGGGGTAGATGAAATGATCTTTGCCTTCCCTCCAAGCATTGCTACCGATACCATGATATTGTATATCGAGGATAAGTTAAAAGGGAGTGATATCCATTTTACAAAGATTGCACAGGGAGTACCGACTGGGGTGGAGTTAGAGAATATAGATATTCTTTCACTCTCACGTGCTTTAGAAGCAAGAGTGAAAGTATAGGATTATTTTTTTTCTTGAAGTTTATTGAGTTCTGCTTCGATCATTGCTTTCATTTCAGGCATATGCTGAAGCATTTTGCTTTGACCTATTTGTGCGCTTGCAGCAGCTAGTTGAGGCATCAATTGCACTGTTTTTTGTCCTAGTGTCGTTTGATAAAACTTATTGAGCTCTTTCAGTTCTTCTGTTGTATAGTTTTTTGCATAAAGCGCAGCGATGTCTCCTCGTTGTGCTTCCCATCCCATATATTTAGTAAAAAATTCACGTATCATAGGTTCGATAGTTTTGAGTTGAGGATTTGCTTGGATTTGCATCTGAGTAATCCGTTCGATCATCCCTTCATAACTTTCTTTCATATTCATCGTTGCTAAAAGCGTATAAGCTTCAGCATTCGCCATATGGGCTTCAATCGTGGTTTTTTCTTCTGCCTGAAGCGAAAATGGTAACAAAAATGCTACGGTGATGAGTAATGATTTTGATCGTTGTTTTATCATTATTTTTTCCTTTGAAATGGTAATTTTGGATAATTATAACCTATAAGACTTAATTTGATTTATGAATTTTTGAAGATCATAAATGAGGGAAGAAATACTGTATCTATTGGTGATACATTTTACTTTGTTGGGGGTTGTGTTTTTTGATCTATATAGGTTTGGACAAATTGTCGCACCTCGGCATAGACAAAAGAGTCTTTGTATGTGTCTATTTTCCCACCACTTGCGTTAGGGTGTCCTCCACCATTTCCTATATCCGCAGCCATGGCAGAAACATCCATTTTATTGTTGCTTCGCAAAGAGAAATTACCTCGATAGTTGATATCCATATAAAAATCATAATCGTCATTTTGCACCATGCAAGCATTACCGATGATAGAGGCATTTCCAATGTTGTAACCAAGTATGCCTTTGTACCCTCTGTAATGAATCGTAAGGCGTTGTTTCTCTTGCGTTAGTAGATTCGTAACATAAAAAGAGACCAGGTTGTCTTTGGTGTTGTCTTCTTGCGCTCTGAAAAAAGCTTTTTTCATTTGATGCAGATCATTATCAAGTTGAATTGGTGCATTAGGGGTATCGATTTTTTTTGCTGCATCGTC
The DNA here is from genome assembly GCA_041163165.1 of Pseudomonadota bacterium. Classification (GTDB taxonomy): domain Bacteria; phylum Campylobacterota; class Campylobacteria; order Campylobacterales; family Sulfurovaceae; genus Sulfurovum. The sequence continues at coordinate 5,509 of JBEARN010000051.1, read as the reverse complement.
GATCAAAGAGAGTTTAAAGGCTCTATCTTCGTGAGGAAATAAAATACGGTTGATCTCTTTTGCGCCAGAGATCATCCCCAGCATCACTTTTCCGTATTCGAACAATGGATCATCGCTTAGCCAAATATCTACGGCATTGATAGCCTGCACGATTTGTTTGTAGGTGTTCAATGGATCAAATGCATAGTGTTGTTGCAACCAATGATAGGTAATGAGTGTCGCGCAACGTGTCGTATCAAGCGTATACCACGCAAAACGTTCTGCTGCATTGGCACCTGTGGCATGATGGTCAAGAAGTTGCAGTTTTGCACCGATACGGACAGCTTCACTCTCGATCCAGTTTCCCTCTTTGGTGGTCAAGTTAAGATCGCTAATCAAAATTAGAGGTTCTATATCGCCGTGCAGAAACCGATCTTGTTCTATCTTTTTAATGATTTCAGTGAGTCGCGCAGTGACTTCCGGGCCGTAGTTTGCATTATAACACTCGATAGTGTCAAAGCATTTTTGGGAGAGGTATTGGCATCCATAGCCATCTAAGTCTATATGGGAAAGGTGATAAATGTATTGTTTCATGGAACTTAAAGTATATCACCTAATGTAAGATCATTTAAAAAATCATCGATTTTGGTTTGAAATTTCATGAGAAAAGGCGAGATAGCACAAGTGCCAATACTCCCATTTGGACAGCTACTAGTGTAACTTGTGCAATCAAAAACGGATGGAGATTTCCCTTCTGCTGCAAAGATGATATCATTAACGCTAATCTCTGATACAGGCTTAGATAAGATAAAACCTCCATGCGCCCCTTTTCTTGACTCTAGAATCCCTTGTTTAGCGAGGCTTTGCAAGATTTTCGCCAAAAAACTTTTAGGAATGCACAATTCGTTTGCTAACTGTTCTGCACCTATAGGTACGTCAGATTTTCGTATCGTGTCCAAAGAGAGAAGAGCATATTCGCTTGCACGGGTTAATAACATTGTAAAACCTTCAATTTATAATTAGGAGTATTTTACTCTATTAAAATTAAAGTACAAGAATATAATAGATAATTAAAAGTTGAGAATGGAGAATGATCCTAGGTGAGCAATACGCACCCTTATCTAAATTTAGTATCCATTTTCTATTATCAACGCTCTCTTCCATAAGTTATCTATGGTATACTTCTGTTCCCAAAATTGTTTTGGAGAAAACTATACCAATCAGGAGGTCATTATGGCTTTGGATCAGGCGAAAAAAGCAGAAATTATTGCAAAATACGCTAGAGGAAACGGCGACACAGGTTCTACAGAAGTGCAAGTTGCTCTTATTACAGAGAGAATTACATACTTGACAGAGCACCTTAAAACAAACAAAAAAGATCACTCTTCAAGATTGGGTCTACTTAAATTGGTAGGACAAAGAAGAAGATTGATGAGATATCTTAAAAATAAAGATCTTGCTAGATGGAACACTATCAAAACAGATCTTGGTATTAGAAACTAATCTTAATTACTTATAATACTCCGATATCAGCTTTTTGGCTGATATCCTTTCCTTTTTTAATTCACTCCATTACCTACTAATATTTCACGTTCTATTATCGTTCATAAAAATAGCATATTCTACAACGCTATTTTCGGCTTTTTTAAAACTTTAGTCACTTTAACTAAACTATTACTTGACAAAGATTGACTCAATGTTGTATAATTATCTCAAGCATTCAAAAAAATGCAAGATATAAAATGAAAACAAGGAGGCCTTGATGAGTCAAGAGAACGAAAATCTCGAAACATCTCAAAACGAAGAGATCGCTACAGAAACTGAAGACAATCAAAACACAGAAAAAGATCCTCTTGAGGTAGCATTGGCTGATGCAGCCGAATATAAAGATAAATATCTTAGGGCCCACGCAGATTTTGAAAATACCAAGAAACGTTTAGAGAAAGATAAAATGAACGCAGTCTCTTATGCGAATGAGAGTTTTGCGAAAGATCTTCTCGCTGTGATGGATTCTTTTGAAAACGCTTTGGCATCGATGCAAGGGAGCGAAGAGAGCTCGGAAGTTTTGCAAAAGATGAAAGAAGGTGTCACGCTTACGTATGAGCAACTCAAAAAGATTTTAGAGAAAAATCATATTAAAGAAGTGGCTTGTCAAGGTGAGTTCGATCCAGAAGTGCATCAAGCGATCATGCAAGTAGAGAGTGACGATCATCAAACCGATGATATCGTTCAAGTGATGCAAAAAGGATATACGATCAAAGATCGTATTTTGAGACCAGCGATGGTATCAACTTGTAAATAAAATTAAAAATTAATAAGGAATTTAACATGGCAAAAGTATTAGGAATAGATTTAGGAACAACCAACTCTGCGATGGCAGTATATGACAATGGTGAAGCAAAAATTATCGCAAACAAAGAAGGTAAAAACACGACACCTTCTATCGTCGCATTTACAGACAAAGGCGAAGTGCTCGTAGGTGAATCTGCAAAAAGACAAGCGATCACAAACCCAGAAAAAACGATCTACTCGATCAAGAGAATTATGGGTCTTATGATGAGTGAAGAGAAAGCAAAAGAGGCGCAAGGTAAACTTCCTTACCATATCGTGGACCGATCAGGTGCTTGTGCGATCGAGGTAGCGGGTAAAACTTATACGCCACAAGAGATCTCTGCAAAAGTACTGATGAAGATGAAAGAAGATGCCGAAGCGTATCTTGGTGAAAAGATCACGGATGCAGTCATTACCGTACCGGCATATTTTAACGATGCGCAAAGAAAAGCAACCAAAGAGGCAGGAACAATCGCGGGATTGAATGTACTTAGAATCATCAATGAACCTACCTCAGCCGCTTTGGCGTATGGGCTCGATAAAAAATCAGCAGAACAAATCGTAGTTTACGATTTGGGAGGTGGTACATTTGACGTAACAGCGCTTGAAACAGGTGACGGTGTCGTTGAAGTAATGTCGACGGGTGGAGATGCATTTCTTGGTGGAGATGACTTCGATAACAAGATCATCGATTTTGTAGCCAATGAGTTCAAGTCAGATACAGGGATCGACATCAAAGCAGACGTCATGGCACTTCAGCGTGTAAAAGATGCAGCTGAAACGGCGAAAAAAGAACTTTCAAGTTCTACGGAGACGGAAATTAATCTTCCCTTTATCACAGCGGATGCTTCTGGGCCAAAACACTTAGTGACAAAAATCACTAGAGCGAAATTTGAATCCCTCATCGGTGACTTGGTAGCAGGAACGATCAAGACGGTAGAAAACGTACTAAAAGATGCAGGATTGAGTAAATCAGATATCAATGAAGTCGTTATGGTGGGTGGTTCTACAAGGGTTCCTTTGGTGCAAGAAGAGATGAAAAAATTCTTTGGCAAAGATCTGAATAAATCGGTAAACCCAGATGAAGTGGTTGCACTTGGTGCAGCGATCCAAGGCGGGGTGCTTGCTGGGGATGTGAAAGATGTACTTCTTCTTGATGTCACACCACTTTCACTTGGTATCGAAACATTGGGCGGCATCACAACAAAAGTGATCGAAAAAGGGACAACGATCCCAGCGAAAAAATCGCAAGTATTCTCAACAGCAGAAGACAACCAACCAGCCGTAAGCATCCATGTACTTCAGGGAGAAAGAGAATTCTCTAAAGATAACAAATCGCTTGGTATGTTTGAGCTAAGAGATATCGCAGCGGCACCACGTGGTGTGCCACAGATCGAAGTGACGTTTGATATCGATGCGAATGGTATTTTGACGGTATCGGCACAAGATAAAGGGACAGGTAAATCACAAGAGATCAAGATCACCGGTTCGTCAGGACTTTCAGATGAAGAGATTGAAAAAATGGTGCAAGATGCAGAAGCACACAAAGCAGACGATGAGAAACGTAAAGCGGTAGTAGATGCGAGAAATCAAGCAGATGCACTGGTGCACCAAACGAAAAAATCATTGGCAGATCTTGGAGAGAATTTTGATGCAACTGAGAAAGCTAACATTGAAATAGCGATTGCTGAATTAGAAGCCATGCTTAAAGATGACAGTGCAACGAAAGAACAGATCGAAGAGAAAGTCAAAGCGTTGACAGAGAAAAGCCATAAACTTGCTGAAGCGATGTATGCAAAAGAGCAAGGTGGCGCAAATCCAGAAGCGAAAAAAGCAGACGATGACGATGTGATCGATGCAGAGGTAGAGTAAATCTACCTCCTTCTTCTTTCTAAGAGGGCGGCCTCCTCTTAGACATTTTATTTACTTCTTTTTTATTTTTTATCTATTTTGACGTTCAATCCATTTGCGTGCTCACTCATTTTTGATTTTGTGTATCAGCGAAATAAAATGATTTAGGTATAATAGCTCTATTACATCCAAGGAATGAGTTATGGAAATCAAACAGTGCAATACACTTAAAGAAGCAAGGGATGCGATCGATCATGTGGATAGAGAGATTGTCGAACTGATCGCGAAGCGTAATGAGTATATTAAGCAAATCGCACATTTCAAAACAAGCATAGAAGAGATTAAGGCAGATGATCGAATCGCTGATGTGATTTCAAATGTAAGAGAACAAGCGATTTCACTGAATCTTTCACCGAATCTTGTTACAGATCTTTATATGAGGATGATCGATGAGATGGTAGAGAGTGAAATTTCTGAATTTAAGAACGCGAAGCGGTATTAATTTTCGTCACTTGAGCCTGTGACATAGATCAGGGGATCAATGATTTGTGTGCATCCAGAGAGAAAAATGGCGATAGAGATGAAGCAGAGTGTTAATTTTTTGATGGAAAGATTATAGCATAGTTTCTTTCTGTATTTTGTTGCTATCCAGGAGTGATGGATGAGGATATTGTTGCTTGAAGATGACGTGATTTTGCAAGAAATTCTTGAAGAGTTTCTTGTCGAAAAAGGGTATAAAGTAGAGAGTTTTTTTGATGGAGAAAAAGCACTTAATGCGGCACAGAAACATCATTTTGATTTACTTCTTTTAGACATCAATGTCCCTACGGTTAATGGATTTGAAATACTTGCGTACCTTCGTGACATAGGAAACCAAACCCCTGTTATTTATATTACATCTCTTTCGCAGATCGATTATTTGAAAAAAGGATTTGCTTTGGGTGCGGATGATTATCTTAAAAAACCATTTGACCTTGAAGAACTGAATGCACGGATAGAACATATTCAAAAAATCTACCATTTGGAAAATGAGATTGTGTTTGATCAGATGAAGTTTGTACCAAAAGAACACCGTATTTTAATGAAAGATGGTGTAATAGAGATGCGACAAAAAGAGGCACAGGTATTGGAGTATTTTATCCACCATCAAGGGAAAATCATCTCTTGCGATGAGCTCATAGAAAATGTGTGGGAAGATGAAAATATACCTACACATGCTACTATCCGTACTTATATTAAAAACTTGAGAAAGATGTTTGCAAAAGAGTATTTTGAAAATATTAAAGGAGAAGGGTATCGTTTTAACATCGTATGAACGAAAATCGCTGATGAATTTTTTAGCGGTTTA
>JBEARN010000050.1:0-8828 GCA_041163165.1 Pseudomonadota bacterium | reverse complement strand
ATCAAACTTATGAAGATCTTGAGAGAAACTATGCAGCATACCAGACTTCAAACGGTAATTTACTTTTTTATCATAAATCGACGTTAATGTTTGTGTTTTAGCATGATATTTATCGGATAACACCTTGATCTCATCATCCAATATTTTGATTTGCTCTCTTTTTTCGCCCAAGATTTTTTTGTATTTGTTTGCCTCCTCGGTCAAAGCATTATTCTCTTGGCTCAAGATAAAAATAGCCGAGTCATTGACATACGTCCCTATTAATTGAAAAATAGGATATGCCAAACTCAAAGAGATAGCACCCACGATAGAAATGATGAATTGTCCACTCGATCTCATCAAGAAAGAAGGTGGTCTTGGGTAAACACTTAAATTGGCAAGAGAGGATTCATTTTCACTGTATTCAAAACCACTTAAAAGCATGAGGTATTGCAGTTGGTCGATATACCACTCTTTGTTGCTGATATGATAATCCAAATTCAAATCCAACGATTCGATCCCCAAATAATTTTTACTATACTCTGCCAATCCCAAAATAGCACCTGTCTGAGAGCCTATATAGATTTGATCTATCGCATTGATGTCAAAAGCCCTTTTCGCATAAATAATAATATCATTCACCGTGATAAAAATTTCAGCAAATATTTTGGAAAAATATTTTTGATACTTGGTATCAGTTGTTTTTAATCCTTCTGATTCAAATAGAGCATAAAATTCTGCTTCATCTACTTTTTCACCGATCTCTTCGCAATACTTCTCATAAATGTGTTCTAAAGTAAATTCAATCGATTTTGAGTAGAGATACTGACCTTCATTGTAAATCGTGATAAATGAATCTTGTTTACTGAAGTAAACAAACGCATGTGCCTTGGTATCATTAAGCATCTCTTTTTGATACAGTGGCTTGAAAAGAAGTGGCGCAGGGATAATAAGGTCTATATATTTTGTTTCTTGCTTCACGGGGAGATAAAGCGCATCAAGATAGCTTGTTTCTACCACAAAAATATGAAATCTTCTCTCTTCTGAAGAGCTTTCCACCTCAAGAGAAGAAGTGATATACGTGTTCGTCGGATCAAGCCCCAACTCTTCATACACCTTGATATCAAGTACCCCCGGGATATCTTCTAAAGGAACATTCCGGCTGATATCCACCGTCGCGATCATAATATCTTTGTTGCTTACATAAGAGATGACAAAGTTTGAACTATCATACGATAGTGTGCTTGCAGGCTTAAATACATCATTCTTAAATAGATAGTTTTCGCCTGCACTATAAGGATTTAAGGTAAGAAAGTTTATACGTTTATCGACCGACTTTTTTTTAAAAAACATAAAATTCTCCCCTGCTTCATGACACATTATATATAAAAATTAATAATAAAGTCTTTAGGATTTTTCCTCTCCCAAACATGAACCACACACATCAAAAACTAAAAAAGATACCCAAATTCTTCCAATCCTTCTTTGTTTTTACTCCATCCTTTTTTGACCGATACATGAAGGTCTAAAAATATCTTTTTCCCCGAAAAAAGTTCCATCTGTTGCCGTGCCGATTTTCCAACGCGCTTGATCCCTATGCCACCTTGTCCGACGATCATTCCTTTTTGTGTCTCCTTTTCGACTACTATCGTTGCATAAACACTATCGAGCGTATCACTCTCATCGATCTTTTCTATCGTTACATCACTCTCGTACGGTATCTCATCGCTTAGGTTTTCAAAGATCGACTCACGGATCAACTCTTTATAAATGTTCCGGATATGCTCCGTAGTCAATAGTTCAGGATCGTAAAGAAAAGGTGAATCCGGAAGATACTTACTGAGTGTATCCAGTAACTGCCCCCTCCCAACATTTTTATTGACTGAAAAAGGGATGATCGCTTCAAAACGATCTTGGTATTTCTGATACTCACCCAATTTTTGCAATATATCACCCTGCTTCGCATGATCTATTTTCGTTAATACAACGATATGTTTAATCCCTTTGCTTTGGGTAAGATTTAAAAACTTTTCATACTCCGCAAGCTTATCAGTCACAGGAGCAAGAAACAAAATAAGGTCACTGTCTCCCATAGCCTTAAGTGCCTCATCCATCATAAATTGATTCAAAAGCCTCTCTTTTTGATGAATCCCAGGGGTATCGACAAAAATAATCTGCGCATCTTCATGCATCACGATGATATTCATCCGTTTACGTGTCGCTTGCGCTTTTTTCGACACCATTGCAAGCTTTTCACCCACAAGGTAATTTAGCAGTGTACTTTTCCCTGCATTGGGTCTTCCTACGACTGCTACAAAACCTGCTTTAGTATCTAGTGCTTCTTTTTCATGATCAAACATTCATTTTCCCTTTTTTATACGATACTATAAGATGTACCGAGTTGTATCTTCATCTTCTACGACCTTGCTAAGCTTCTCTTCGATCAATGTTTTATCGATAGTGATTGTTTCCCCTTTATGGGTATCGGCAGAAAAACTCACCTCTTCTAAAATCTTCTCCATGACCGTATGCAAACGTCTTGCGCCGATATCTTCAGTTTTCTCATTTGCAAGAAGTGCATAATGTGCGATCGCTCTTAACGCCTCTTCTTCAAAAACCAAATTCACTTCTTCTACTTCCAGCATTGCAACATATTGTTTAATAAGGGCATTTTTAGGCTCGGTTAAGATGCGATACAACGTCTCTTCATCTAAACTATTCAGCTCGACACGCAAGGGAAATCGCCCTTGAAGTTCAGGCATCAAATCGCTTGGTTTACTTACATGAAATGCTCCCGCTGCGATGAAAAGAATATGATCGGTGTTCACCATCCCTAATTTCGTATGAACAGTTGACCCTTCGACAATAGGAAGCAAATCTCTTTGCACCCCTTCTTTACTTGGGTCTTGCCTGCTTTGCGAAGTCGAAGAGACTGCGATCTTATCGATCTCATCCAAAAAGACGATTCCCCCTTTTTCTACTTTTTCAAGGGCAAGTGTTTTCAGCTGTTCTTCATCGAGTAGTTTGTCACTCGCTTCCGCTTCTAAAATCTTCTTTGCCTCTTTCACACTCACTTCTTTTTCGGCACCTTTTTTCCCCATGCCGCCTAACACTTTGATGATCGATTCTTGCACTTGGATCATTTGAGGAGGAAGTCCTTCTTCCGACATCGTAGGATGATTTGGGATATGGACTTTCACTTTAAGATGATCTAACTCGCCTTTAAGATATTTCTCTTGCATACGAGCAAAAGAGTGATCATACTCTGCTTTCTTTTGTTCTGTCGCACCAGAAGGGAGCGGTGGAAGAAGCTGTTCGATGATCTTGTTTTCGATATAGTTTTCTATCTTCTCTCTATTTCTCTCATTTTCACTTTCTCGCACAAGCGTCATCGCAGTAGCCGCAAGATCACGGATCATCGACTCTACATCACGCCCTACAAAACCAACTTCGGTATATTTACTCGCTTCAACTTTAATAAAAGGGAGGTTCATCATCTTTGCCAAACGTCTTGCAATCTCTGTCTTCCCGACACCTGTGCTACCAATCATCAAAATGTTTTTTGGGGTAACATCTTGTTGCATTTGGGGACTAAGTTGCATCCGTCTGTAACGATTTCTTAACGCTACTGCAATCGTCTTTTTGGCTTCATTTTGACCTATCACATATTTGTCCAGATAGGTCACTATCTCTTGAGGGGTTAAATTCTCCACACGCATTTCCTTAAAGTTCTAAAATTTTAATGTTTGTGTTGGTATAGATGCAAAGTTCCCCTGCGATCTTCAGAGACTCTTCTACTAATTTTTTAGGTTCCATCTGCGCATGTTTGTCTAACGCACGTGCGGCAGAGATGGCATAGTTGCCACCTGAACCTATCGCGGCGATCTTCCCATCTTCAGGTTCTACCACATCCCCTGTCCCCGAAAGGATAAAAATATGCTCTGCATTTAAAACGATCATCATTGCTTCAAGCTGACGTAAATGTTTGTCTTTCCGCCATAGCTTTGAAAACCCTATGACTGATTTGAAAAGATCTCCCCTTTTTTCAGACAAGATCGCCTCAAACATATCAAACAACGTAAATGCATCAGCAGTGCTTCCAGCAAACCCTGCCAATATTTTTCCTTCATAAAGTGTACGTATCTTGGTCGCATTCCCTTTTAAAATGGTATTTCCAAATGTCACTTGACCATCACCACCGATGACTGCTTTACCCTCTCCTTTATACCCTAGTATCGTGGTTGCATCAAACATACTTAGACGCCTACCACTTCTACTTTGAGTGTCGCATGGATCCCATGTCCGAGTTTAGCATCGACTTCATGCATGCCTGTCGTTTTGATCGCTTTTTTGAGATCGATATGTTTTTTATCGATTTCGATGTTCAATTGCTCTTCGATCGCTTTTGCGATATCTCCATTGCCTACCGAACCTTGTATCCCCACAGGTGCAGAAGCTTTTTCGATGCGCACTGTCGTTTTCTCCAATGTGATTTTCTCTGCTTCAAGCCGTGACAATTCATCTCTAAGATTTCGTGCAAGTTCTTCTTGTTCTGCCTTCCATTGCTCTACGACATCTGGTGTTGCTAACTTTGCCAACCCTTTACCTATCAAAAAGTTTTGTCCGTAACCATCTTTCACCTCTTTGATCTCACCTGCTTTTCCAAGTGTTTTTACCTCTTTTATCAATAATACTTTCATCTATCCATTTCCTTATTACTACTTATTACTATAGGTATGGCTATTATTTTAACAAACTTTTACTAGACATCGGTTAAAAAATTTTGACAAACATGCATCTAACCCCATTTGAACCCTTCAAATGATCGTTGGATTTTAGTGTTGTAGTAGAAAGTATGGCAAAAATATTACATCTATTTAGATATAATACTTTCAATAATTGTTAATTTTTACTAGATTTAAAAAATTTTATAGCAAATCAAAAAGGTGTCCCGTTGAAATTTAGATGGTTTTTTTTCATTATAGTTTCATTTTTTTTCTCTCACGGATGCAGCACAAAAAAAGCCATAGAACCTGCATCTGAAATCAATGCATCTTATGATGAAGAGAGCACATTTGAAAATGAATTTGCAAACGAAGCAATAAATACCATAGACCCTCTCAGTGGCTATAACCGTGCGATGACTTCGTTTAATGATATATTTTTCATTTATGCTCTTAATCCTGTAGCAAAAACTTATGGGTATGTTGTGCCACAACCCGTTCGTATTGGTCTCTCTAATTTTGTAGAAAATATTACCTTCCCTATACGTTTCGCAAACAACCTGCTGCAAGGTAAATTCTTTTATGCTGGAGAAGAGCTGGAACGTTTTGTGATCAACTCAACCATTGGTATTGGCGGCGTCATGGATCCTGCTACCCAGATCGCTCACATCGCTTCGCATGATGAAGACTTTGGTCAAACTTTGGGATACTATGGTGCAGGTTCAGGCTTCCCTATCGTCATTCCATTTTTGGGACAATCCAACCTAAGAGATACTGCAGGATTAGTCGCAGATTGGCAACTTTCTCCCATCGTATATACCCATGCATTCACATCGTATAAAATACCAAACAACAACCTAGAAACCTTTGGAATCGCATCACTTTATATACTCAATAGAACCTCGCTCAATCTTGGAAAATACGAAGATCTCAAAAAAGATGCTTTAGATCTCTATCCATTCTTAAGAGATACCTACGAACAAAAACGTGATGCCCAAATCGATGAATAACACAAAAGGATCAAATATGTTTAAAAAAATCGTGCTGTTGGGACTCCTTTTTTCTCTCTCTTTGCATGCCGTTGACGAAGCAAATATACAATCATTTATGGACAATAAAGTCAACGAAGTATTGGCCATCTTAAAAAACAAACAACTCTCAGAACGACAAAAAGAGCAAAAAAATATCGCCATTATAGACACAGTATTTGACTACCATACGATGGCAAAGATCAGCCTAAGCACCAAATGGAAAACACTCACAAATGTTGAGCAAAAAAACTTTGCAGATGCTTTTGCCACAAAGATCAAACACTCTTATCTGGATAAACTCAAACTGTATAACAACCAAACGGTTACGATCAAACCATTCAAAAAACCAAAAAGCAACCGCATCACCGTAGAAACAGAAATCATCGGTTTAGATGATACATACAAAGTCGTATATCTTTTCTATAAAGATAAAAATGGGCAATGGTACATTTATGATATCGAGCTAGTAGGGGTTAGTTTGATCCAAACCTACCGCAAACAATTTGCTGAGTTTTTAACCAGCAAGTCGATTAGCCAACTCATTCAATCACTCTAATGAAAGCGATTTAGAAGGTACCTATGCTTTATATGCTTTATCAAAGGGTGATTCTTCGATACCCTCTCATTATCTTAATGCTTCTTATCTCTGGTATCGTATTGTTTAGCGCAACCAATCTATCGAAGCTAGAGATCGATGCTTCTGCAGAAACACTGTTGCTCAATGACGACAAAGATCTTGCTTTTACACGAACGATGAATGAACGCTTTGAAGGGGATGATCTACTGATACTCGCGTATCAACCAAACACAGACCTTCTCTCCCGAAAAAGCATTCAAACATTAAAAGAGATCACCCAAGAGCTTGAAGCACTTCCGGAAGTAACCTCGGTTGATTCTATCATCAATGTACCGCTTTTTTTCTCTCCGGTAAGAGAGATAGATGAAGTGATCCGTGAAACAAGAACCCTTCAAAGTCCTGACATCAATCTCACACAAGCCAAACAAGAGTTTCTAACGAGTCCCCTCTATAAAGACAGTCTTGTCAACAAAGACTTTACCATCTCTTCTATCGTCATTCATCTCAAAGAAGACAAGCTTTATAAAGAACTGTTAAAAAAACGCAATACTTTGCTTCAGCAAAAAAGAGAGACCTCACTGACGCTGCAAGAAGCAAAACGTTTAAACAAAGCAACAAAAGCCTTTAAAGCACACCGAGACGAACAACGTTTACGCGATAGTCAAAATATCGAAGCGATCCGCAGTATCGTCAAAACATATCAAGATAGAGCGACTTTCTTTTTGGGTGGCGTGCAGATGATCTCAAATGACATCGTTGGGTTTGTCAAAAGTGACCTTGTGATTTACGGTTCTATGCTGGTAGTGATACTCATGATCGTACTAGGGATCATTTTCAAAAGGGTTCGATGGATTGTATTGCCGGTTCTGGTTTGCACTGTTTCTGTGTTAGCGATCACTTCTTCATTGGGCCTATTTGGCTGGGAAATCACCGTTATTTCTTCCAACTTCATAGCACTGCAGCTCATCATCACTATCTCTATCGTTTTGCACCTTATCGTACGTTATGACGAACTGATCAGAGCCTACCCTCGTGCTTCTAACAAAAGGATCATTTTACTTACCATACTGAGTAAGGCAACTCCGACTTTTTTTGCTATTTTGACTACGATTGCAGGATTTTCAACACTGCTCTACTCGCACATTCATCCAGTGATTAATCTAGGATGGATGATGAGTGCGGGGATTTCATTTTCATTGGTCATTTCATTTATTATTTTTCCGACACTTGTGCTACTCCTCCCTAAAACGATCGCGATACAAAAAGAAAAACTCCATTTTTCGATCCCTTCACTGGCATCAAAAATCGTGGTGCATCATAGAAGTTCTATCTTTGTGGTTACTTTTTTGGTGATCATTTTTAGTATCACAGGAGCCAGGCAACTCATCGTTGAAAACAGTTTTATCAACTATTTTAAAAAAAATACGGCGATCTATCAGGGGATGAAAATCATCGATCAAGAACTCGGTGGCACAACCCCACTGGATATCATACTCACACTCTCTGATAAACCAAATACTATCACATCGACACCAACCGAAGCACCAGAAGAAGATTCGTTCGAAGATGAATTTTCGGCGCAAGGAGAAGAAGAACACTATTGGTTTACCGACAGTAAAATCGAACTGATCCAAAAAGTGCACCACTATCTCACAAGCCTAGAAGAGATCGGTGAAGTGCAGTCTTTTGACACACTCTTAGAAACAGGAAAAATACTCAATCAAAACAAACCTTTAGACAGCATCGACCTTGCGCTCATTTACAAAAAGCTTCCGCAAAAATACAGAGATACTATCTTAACGCCTTATGTCAATATCGAGCACAATCAACTCCGTTTTTCCACGCGCATCAAAGACTCTAACGATAAACTCAGAAGAGATGCCCTGCTCAAAAAAATCGAACGAGATTTAACCCAAATGATAGACCCCGATGTTGCCACGGTGCGACTCTCAAACTTAATGGTCTTGTATAACAATATGTTGCAATCATTGTTTCATTCTCAAATTTCAATGATAGGTTTGGTTCTTTTGATCATTACGATTATGTTCTTGATACTCTTTAGAACACTCAAACTCACATTGATCGCACTCACGGTCAATATCATACCCATCGCGATGATCTTTGGATTTATGGGGTGGTTCAACATACCGCTTGACATCATGACCATCACGATCGCTGCGATCGCTATGGGTATCGGCATCGATGACACCATACACTATATGCATCGATTTGAAGTAGAATTTTCAAAAGATAAAGACTATTACCTTAGTATGCACCGATCACATGCAAGTATCGGCAATGCGATGTATTTTACTACACTGGTCATTGTCCTTGGTTTTTCTATTTTAATGCTTTCAAACCTTATACCGACGATCTATTTTGGGTTGCTCACCATGCTGGTAATGGTCGCTGCGCTCGTCTCAGATCTTATCTTGCTGCCTACGTTGCTTTTGATGATGAAACCGTATCGATCTTAAAATATGTTACAATCAAAAAAATCAATTTACGGATAGCTAT
>JBEARN010000049.1:0-8946 GCA_041163165.1 Pseudomonadota bacterium | reverse complement strand
ATCGAAGATAGAACAGAGAAGATTTACCGCGTTACGAATGAATGGAATTATGTTTCATTGGATGGTTCTGCAAGATTTGCGTATGATTTTGAAAACAGAGATGTGGTGAAAGACGTAGCAGCTTTTGATGCAGCGATTGAAGCATTTAAAAAAGCACAAACAGTTCGTTTTAATGCCATGATCACGAATGAAGAAGCATTGATGCTTCAGACCCTCAAAGAGAAAATGGGCATAAAACTGTATAACCCTGAAGTAAGAGCGTTCCAAAAATTCCTGGGATATTATGCGGACGCTTCTGGAAATACCCTTTACTCTACAGATCCAGATGCCATCATGAAAAAGAGCGATTTTGTTATCTCTGTAGGGGCTGCATTGAGACACGATTCTCCAGCAATGAAATATGCGTTTAACAATGTACAAAAACTCAACAAAGGCGCAGGACTTTATTTCCACCCAATTTCTGATACCCTTGTGGCTGGATTTGGAAAAAATGTAGAGATCATGGCGCATAAACCAGGGCTTGAGGAAGCAGCACTTTATTTGATCTTGGATCTTTTTGCGGATAAAGAAAAACTTCCTGCCGATGTTGCATCTTATATCGATAGCTTCAAAACCTCAGAAACCAAAACGGTGACGGAAGAGGTAAGCAAAACGGTTAAAGAGATGGTTAAAAATGAAGAGACTGGCGAAGAAGAAGAGGTTTCTAAAACTATCAAAGAGAATGTTCAAAAAGAGATTACGGTTACGAAAAATGGTTTAGTAAGCTTGCTTGGGGGAGATGCAGAAGCCTTTGATGCTACTTTTGAAAAGATGATGAACAAGAAAGAAGCATTCTCGTTGATGGTGGGTGAAGATTTCTACTATCACCCTAAAGCAGAAAATTTAGCGAAGCTGGTTGCACTCATCGAAGCGACTTGTTGTGTGGATGTGGTCATGACGCCACCTAAGTCTAATGCATTGGGTGTAGCGCTCATTTGTGATCTTGATGATGAAGTAACTGGCTACACCATAGGATACAATGAAAATGGTGATTTTAGACTTTCCGCTCTAGGCGATGGGGATCTTGATATGCCTGCGATGAATCAACAAGAGGGGACATTGACCGCTATCTCAAAAAGAGTACTTCCGACGAATGCAGCAGTCGCATACGGTGGATATGAACTGAATGATTTGATGAAAGTACTTGTGGGCGCACCACAAGAAACGATCGATTGGACTGCGATGCTTCCGGTAACCAAAGGATTTAAAGCAGTACCATTTGACACATTGCCAAATGCCTTTACAAATGCCGGGGTGGATAATCGTGGTTATGCACTAGAGGTGACAAGAAAAGAGGTAGCACTGCCAACGGTAGAAACATTTGAAAACACTATGGTTTTGGAAGGTGAAATTGCTTATCGATGTAACCCAGCGCGTCAATTTAACGATTTTACAGACAAATCACATGAAATCTTTGAAGCTTTCGCACTTTATGCAAGTCCTGCAAAAGCGGAAACATTAGGGAAAAGAGTGGAAGTGGTATTTGAAAATGGTTCGATTACTTTGGATGTTATGGTGGATGAAAAGATGGAAGGTGACATTGTGAAAGTGCCTGACTTTAGAGCAAAAGAGGATGTCTATGGACTCTTTGGAGCATCACGATATCAAACAGTTACATTGAGAAAGGTGTAGAGAAATGGAAACAACACTTATAGAAAATTTACCACAGGTGACCCCTGTAGGTATTATTATTAAAGCGATTCTTATCTTAGCAGTTATTTCGGCGATTGCTGGGTTTGGTACGTATATTGAGAGAAAAGTACTTGCATTTATGCAAAGACGTTTAGGACCTATGCATGTTGGACCTTTTGGATTGTTGCAAATTGCTGCGGATGGGATAAAACTTTTTACAAAAGAGGATATCGTGCCTCAAAATGCGAATAAATTCATTTTTATGGTGGCACCTGTGATTACAGCGGCTACAGCATTTATTGCACTTTCATCGGTACCCGTTTTTCCTGATTTTACTGTTCCTGCATTTATTCCTATTCTAGGTGGTACTTTTGTCCCTTCGATCGCATCTGATTTGAATATTGGCATCTTATTTGTCCTTGGGATGATGGCAGCAGGACTCTATGGACCATTGCTTGCAGGTATGTCTCAGGCAAACAAATGGGGGATCATCGGTTCAGCAAGAACTGCTGTGCAGTTCTTGAGTTATGAAGTGGTGACAGGGCTTTCTATTTTGGCACCGATTATGTTAGTAGGTTCTCTTTCGTTCGTAGACTTTAATGCGTATCAATCAGGTGGTGTGAGTTCATGGATGGTATGGCAGCAGCCTGTAGCATTTGTGTTATTCCTTATCGCTGGATTTGCAGAGACAAACCGAACGCCATTTGACCTTTTGGAGCACGAAGCAGAAGTTGTTTCTGGATATGCAACAGAGTATTCAGGTATGAGATGGGGAATGTTTTTCATCGGTGAATACGCGAATATGATTACGATCGCGATCATAGCGGCAGTTGTTTTCCTCGGTGGATATGATGCGTCTAGTGCATTTGGATGGTTAACAATCATTTTTAAAGTAGCATTCTTCTTTTTCTTGATGTTATGGGTAAGGGCAGCGTGGCCGCATGTAAGACCAGACCAGTTGATGTGGCTTTGTTGGAAAGTATTGATGCCGTTGGCAGTCATCAATGTGGTGATTACTGGTATTGTGATCATGGTATAAGGGAGTAGTCATGAGTTTAGAACAATTTAAAAATAGAAATATAGGAACACAAAACTACACGACCGTAGATGTGGGGATGCCACCACAAACACCTATGGCAAAATTTTCACAAGTCGTAAAAAGAAGCCTTAAGGGTGAACTTTTTGTCGGACTTTGGGTGACGTTGAGAGAAATGTTCAACGCGCTTTTCAGAGGACAAATGCATACAGTGAAATATCCATTTGAAAAAATGCCGATTTCTCCAAGATATAGAGCAATCCATGATATGTTAAGACTTCTTGAGAGTGGTCATTATCGATGTATCGGGTGTGGTCTTTGTGAAAAAATTTGTATCTCAAACTGTATCGCCATGGATACAAGATATGACGAGAATCAACGTAAAGAAGTGAGTGAGTATACGATCAATTTTGGGCGTTGTATTTTCTGCGGATACTGTGCTGAAGTGTGTCCAGAACTTGCGATCGTTCATGGTTCAAGATACGAAAATGCTTCGGAGCAGAGAGCAGGTTTCTCACTCTTTGAAGATATGCTTACACCGATCGATAAGTTGAATCTTCAACAAGAATATGATGGATTTGGTGCAGTATCTCCAAATGCGGATGAAAATATCAAAAAGACGCCATTAGCGTACTAGGAGGAGAGTAGCATGTATGAAATGATAGCTTTTTATCTATTTTCGGCTTTAACCATAGGTTTATTTCTTATCACTGTAATGAGTAAGAATGTACTGTATGCAATGACTTCATTGGCATCAGGAATGGTTTTGATCTCGGGATTCTTCTTCCTTCTTGGAGCAGATTTTCTGGGTGTGGTTCAACTTATCGCTTATGTAGGCGCAGTGATGGCACTGTATGCTTTTGCGATGATGTTTTTTGATGCAACCAGAGATATCAAAGAGAAAAATACCAGTGGTATGTTGGTCTTTTTGCTTGGTGGATTAAGCGCTTTGGTCTTGGTGGCGATGTTTAGTGCGCCATTGATTTCTGAAAATGTGCAAGCACTCTACCCAATGCATGAGGGTGTGGGGAACGCACAAGATGTTGGTTTGGTACTTTTTACAAAATACCTTGTTCCATTTGAGGTAGCGGCCTTGATGCTTTTGGTTGCAATGATAGCAGGGATCATCTTGGCAGGTAAGAAAATGGATCAGAGTCTCACTGAAGATATCAGTGCAGATGATGAAATTTTGATGGTAAAGGATGCAAAATGATAGGACTTTCACACTATTTGATCGTATCAGCACTTATCTTCTCTGTAGGGTTGGTCGGTGTGCTTAGAAGAAGAAATCTTTTAATGCTTTTCTTCGCGACGGAAGTGATGCTTAATGCAGTGAATATAGCATTTGCATCGATTTCACATTTTTACAACGATCTAACTGGACAGATGTTTGCTTTCTTTATTATCGCGATTGCAGCGAGTGAAGTAGCAGTAGGTCTTGGTATCTTGATCGTATTGTATAAAAAACATGGAAGTCTTGATCTAGACAACCTGGCAAGCATGAGAGGATAATGATGGAAAATTTAGTATATATAGCACTTTTTGCGCCGTTTGCTTCTTCTTTGTTCGCAGCGTTGTTTGGGATGAGTCCTAGACAGACTTTTGTGGGGATCGTAGCTTCATTCTTGTTATTTGTTTCGTTTGTAGCTTCTTCTATGTTAGCTTACGATGTATGGAGCACAGGTTCTAGTATCCATGTGACTATGATGAATTGGATCGAAGCCGGTGATATGGTGATCCCATTTGGATTTGTGGTTGATCAGGTATCTGTTACGATGATGACTGTAGTCACGCTTGTATCGACGATAGTTCATATATATTCTATAGGGTATATGGATCACGATAAGAGTTTCAATAGATTCTTCTCTTATCTCTCTGCCTTCGTGTTTTCAATGATGGTGCTTGTCATGTCAGATAATTTTGCTGGGCTCTTTATCGGCTGGGAAGGGGTTGGTGTGTGTTCATGGTTGCTTGTAGGTTTTTGGTACCACAAGCCAGATCAAACAAGAGAACAAAACCCATCTATCTCTCCATCATGGGCAGCAAATGAGGCATTCATTATGAACCGTATTGCCGATCTTGGGATGTTGGTAGGACTTTTTATTATCTATTGGAATACAGGAACCCTTCAATATGATGAAGTATTTGCGCAGTTGCCATACCTCAAAGAAGGTATTTTAACCGCAGCAGCACTAGCACTCTTTATCGGTGCGATGGGCAAATCAGCACAATTCCCTCTCCATACATGGCTAACCGATGCGATGGAAGGACCTACTCCCGTATCTGCATTGATTCACGCAGCTACGATGGTAACGGCAGGTGTGTTTTTGGTTATCAGAGCAAATCCACTTTTTGCGATGACGCCTGAAGTAAGCTTTTTTATAGCGTCACTTGGTACGTTTGTAGCGTTCTTCGCGGCTTCTATGGCATTGGTAAACAGAGATTTGAAAAGAATCATTGCATTCTCCACGCTTTCTCAGTTAGGATATATGTTTGCGGCAGCAGGACTTGGCGCATATTGGATCGCTCTTTTCCATCTTGCGGCGCACGCATTCTTTAAAGCACTCCTCTTCTTGGGCGCAGGTAACGTGATGCACGCAATGCATGATGAACTTGATATCTTCAAAATGGGTGGGCTCAAAAAAGCGATGAAATGGACCTATATCTATATGGGGCTCGCATCATTGGCGCTTGCAGGTATCCCAGTTTTTGCAGGATTCTTCTCAAAAGATGCGATTATCGAAACTGCATTTAATGAAGGAACTTACGTACTTTGGGCGAGCTTAGTCATCACCGCGGGAATGACAGCATTTTATAGCTTCAGACAAGTATTCCTTACGTTCCATGGTGATGAACGATACAAAGCGTTGGGTATCCATCCGCATGAGATGTATAAGTTTGTATTGATTGCGATGTCACCGTTGGCATTATTAGCCGTTATTGCAGGATTTGGTATGCACGGGTATCAAGCGTTTGTGACCAAATTGCTTCCGAATTATGAAATGAGTCACCATACGCACGAATTGGTTTGGTTACTCACAGCAGTTGTATTGACATTTGCAGTGGGTGGAATCGCATTGGCGTTTAAAAAGTATCACAATGGTCTCAAACGTGATGATAAAGTAGAAAATGGATTTGTTTATAAACTATTAGCAAATCAATACTACATTCCAAAATTGTACGAAGAGATCATTTCAAAACCATACGCAATGATCTCAGAAATATTCTGGGGGAAAATCGATATGAAAATTGTGGATGCAACGGTAGACAATATCGCAAAATTCCTTTATGCAAGCGGTGATAAAACAAGAAGTATGCAAACAGGTAACCTTTCAAATTATTTGAATTGGATGGCTGTTGGTGGCGTTATACTATTGGTAATTGCTGTGGTTTCAGCAATGATCATAGGTTAAGGGGAGTTCAATGGATAATATTTTAAGTATATTGGTATTTTTCCCGGCAATCGCTGGATTGTTAGGATTTATCGTAGATAGAAACAGTGCAAGGATGTATGGTATTACTGTAGCATCTGTAGAGTTCTTGCTTTCATTATGGTTATGGTTCAGTTTTGATACGACCAGTGCAGGCATGCAATTTGTCGAAATGATCCCTTTAATCCCTGATTTTGGTGTCTCTTATTATATCGGTGTAGATGGTATTTCATTGTTTATTATTTTGATGACCACGTTAATGACACTGATCGGTATGGCAAGTATGTCGATCACAAAAAACATCAAAAATATGATCGTCACACTCCTCTTTTTGGAAATGACGATGGTAGGTGTATTTGTGGCTTTGGATGCGATCATTTTCTATCTTTTCTGGGAGCTTTCACTTGTTCCGATGCTTTATATCATCGGCGCATGGGGCGGACCTCTTAGGATTTATGCTTCGATCAAGTTTTTCCTTTATACCTTTACAGGATCTTTGATCATGTTGGTAGGGATGTTATTTGTCGCATATATTTATCATAACCTTACAGGTGTATGGAGTTTTGCGATTACCGATTGGTATGCATTGGTATTGCCGGTCAATTATCAGTTGTGGCTATTTGCTGCTTTCTTTATAGGGTTTGCGATCAAAGTGCCGATGTTTCCATTTCATACATGGCTTCCGTATGCACACGGACAAGCACCGACCATCGGTTCTGTGATTCTTGCAGCCGTATTGCTTAAAATGGGTACGTATGGATTTGTGCGATTTTCTTTGCCGATGTTCCCTGATGCTTCCGTACTTTCCATTACGCCGATTGCTGTACTTTCGTTGATCATGGTGATTTATACAGCGATGGTAGCCTATGCACAAAAAGATATGAAACAAGTGATCGCATACTCATCTGTATCGCATATGGGGATCATCATGATCGGTATCTTTGCGATGAATGCAGAGGGTATTTCAGGTTCGATCTTCCAAATGTTGTCACATGGTATCGTTTCCGGTGCCCTGTTCATGCTTGTAGGTGTGATTTATGATAGAACACATACAAAAATCATGTCTGAATTTGGCGGACTCGCATCGATCATGCCAAAATATGCAGTGATCTTTGGAATTATGTTGATGGCTTCAGTGGGACTTCCTCTCACGATCGGATTTGTGGGTGAATTCTTGGTATTACTTGGTTTCTATCAAGTATCACCGATGATGACGATTTTAGCTGGATTCTCTATCATCTTAGGGGCAGTTTATATGTTGTCAGTGTTCAAAAAAAGCTTTTTTGGTCCCGTAACCAAAGAGGAAAACAAAACACTCAAAGACCTTAATGGAAGAGAGACTTGGACGTTGGTTCCGCTGGTATTGATCGTTATTTGGCTTGGAGTCCATCCAAAACCAATCCTAGGACCGATTGACAATTCTGTGAAAGCGATGTTAAATTTTATGGATGAAAAAGCGATTACGCAAGAGGCAAAAGATATGATAAAAGTGGCAAAATCTGCTAAGGAGGTGAAATAATGTTGAACCCTATTAATGTGAGTTTGGAGAGCTTAAACCTTATTTCACTTGCACCTATGCTTATAGCGATCGTTGGTGGTTTGATCATTCTTATCATTGATTTGATCAATAAAAATTTACATAAATCACTTTATGTCATGTTAACAGTATTGGTTCTTTTCGTTGATTTTGGTTCTGTGTTGGGGCTGAATGTCAATGAGCGGGGTTTCTTTGACGTAATGTTGATCGATGGCGTTTCTATTATTTCTCAACTAATGATCATAGGCGGATCTATGATTTTTATCCCATTGGCATTGACATCTAAAAGGTTTCATGAATACTCTTATCCTGAATTCTTTGCTCTTTTTATGTTTATGATCGCAGGGTTCCAGTTTATGGTGGCATCAGATAACCTTATTTTGATCTTTGTAGGGCTTGAGACAGCATCATTGTCTCTCTATACACTGATTGCGTTGCACAACAGAGGTAACTCGTATGAAGCTGCGGTGAAGTACTTTACCATGGGTGCATTGGCTGCAGCATTTTTCGCGATGGGATCGGCAGTAGTGTATGCATTGTCAGGTTCGGTGGAACTCTATAAAGTAGCAGAGGTACTCTCTACACGTTTAGAGGAAACGGGACTAATGATCACGATTTTAGGATCATCTATGTTGCTTTTGATTGCATTTGCATTTAAGCTTTCACTTTTTCCGTTCCATACATGGGCGCCAGACGTGTATGAAGGTGCCTCTGCACCTTTGGCTGGATATATGTCTGTCATCCCAAAAGTAGCAGCTTTTGTGGTGAGTATTCGAATTTTTGGAATGTACATTGATCTTGGGCTTGAGTGGGTGAGATGGATGGTCTTGATATTAGCTGTAGTGACGATGACACTCTCTAACATTATGGCTTTGGTGCAAAATGATGTGAAGCGTATGTTGGCATATTCGTCTATCTCTCATGCCGGATTTATCATGGCAGCGTTGGCACTTGATACGACAGAAGGGAATACCAGTATCTTCTTGTATTATGCGCTCTTTATGTTCACCAACCTCGGAGCATTTGCGATGTTATGGATCTCTCGTCACAAAGTAAGAAGATTTAATGCCCTTTATGACCACCCTTATGAGAAGTTTGCCGGTTTGATCCAGATCATGCCGATCGGTGCAGTCGTCATGGCTCTGTTTATGTTCTCATTGGCAGGTGTACCGCCATTTTCAGTTTTCTGGGGGAAAATCTATGTCATGCAGGCTGCAGTAAACTCTGGCTATATTTGGTTGGCGATTATTATGGGACTGAACTCAGCAATT
>JBEARN010000048.1:0-9328 GCA_041163165.1 Pseudomonadota bacterium | reverse complement strand
TGATCTTCTTTGAGTACCACCGCTACATCTAGTCCATATCTAATCTCTGCTCTTTTTTGCCCGCCTGTCATCTAGTTACGCTTGTGGTGTATAATTTAGTATTTTTTTGACTGTCTCTATGCTGCTAAAAAAAAGCGCATCAAAAACAGGGTTTAATTTTGTTTTCTCTTCATCTATCGTGTCAAAAGGCTGGAAAAAGAATCCTGCTCCATCTTCTTTTCGTGCTGGCTTAACATGAAAAACGATAGGCTTTACTGTGCGGACAACATTGAGTATTTTTTTATAATTTTTTTCATCTGATTTTGGCAAAAAATTGCCTTGTTTGCCCTCGTTGACTCGTGCCTTGAGAAGGAGTTGAAGTGTATCATTAAAGATGACTTTGTTCCACTTGATAGTTCCCAAATCTGTGCTAAATTGACCATGACTTGCTGTCAGAGGATTCGGGTTGGTTTGGCGTATGGCTTCAAGCAGCTGCAGAAAAAAGTTTTTCCCTCCAAAGTTGTTTGCGCATCGCAAAAGTTTTTCATGGTAGGAAATCTTTTCTTCCTCTGTCAAATGATTGAAGTCGCGCACGGCACTCCCTTTTATTTTTGATGCCATTATAGCTAAAAACTATAGTAGACCGGTCTCTTTTTACGATAGATGCATAACTCTATTTGAAAAAACAATAAGGGTCTCAGAGATAACACAAACAGGCTTAATTATTTTACTATTTTGTGGCGATTTTTATGGGACACTTAAAGAGAGAAAGTAAACTATTGCGTTATACTAACACCAATATTTACCTAAAGGTTTTACCCCATGATGACAAAACTATCTCTCGCATTTATCGGTAGTATTTTACTTGTTTTAACAGGATGTAATTCCTCCCCTTCTTTTGGAGGAGAAAAAAGCAAAAAAGAGTACTTTACTGGAGGCAAGATACGTTCGGAGTTTATCATGGAAGACCAAAGTGGACAAAATGGTGTCCGCAAAGAGTACGATTATGATGGGAATATCATGTCCATCACCCCTGTACGCAATGGCGTACCCCATGGAACAGCCACAAAATATGATCCAAAGGGTCGACTGATCGCGAAAACAATTTACCTCAACGGTAAAAAAGATGGTCTTCAAGAAGCCTACTATCCAAACGGTGAAGTGATGATCTCTTATACCTATAAAAATGGTGTCAAAGACGGCCCTGCTTACAGCTACAACAAAGATGGTTCTATCAACAAAGAAGTCATCTATGCAAATGACAAGATCGTCAACTGACATTTCATGGGGCTTCTCACACATTATCAACACATCATCAACCCTAAGCTCAAACATATCTATTTGAGCTTTGATGCTGAAGGGAATCTTCTTGTCAAATCCCCCAAAGTATCACCATCTCACATAGAAAAATTGCTTCTCAAAAAAAGCGCATGGATCAACCGATCCAGAGAAAAGATCGCACAGAAAAAAAGAAATATGATCGACCCTTCTGCTTCAACTTTATTTTTTTTAGGAGATCCCTTCCCTTTAACCCTTATACAGCATCAGAAAAAAAAGACGAAACTCTCTTTTGATGAAACACAATTTACCCTCTTTTACCACACCTACGACGAAACGCTTTTTCATGCCCATATCGACCGTTTTTATAAAATACAAGCACAAAAACATATACCTCCTTTGGTTGAGCATTGGTCAAAAAAGATGTCACTGCATCCTGCGCAAATCGGCTTTCGGAAAACCAAAAAACAGTGGGGAAGCTGCAGCAGTAAAAACGTCCTTAGCTTTAACACCATGGTGATGAAACTCCCCGAAGATGTGATACAATACATCATCGTGCATGAGTTAGCACACATTGCGCACAAACATCACAAAAAACCATTTTGGGATCTTGTGGAGGATCATCTTCCTTATTACAAAGAACACGTCGCCACCCTAAAACACTACACCACCTAAGGAGTTTCCTATCGATCTGTTTTACCTTTTAACTTTTATGCTATTGATACTTGCGGGGAGTGTGCTTGTTTATGTCTACTACCTCAAAGAGAAAAAAGAACAACTTGCAAGCATATCCCGTGGATTTTGCCCAAAGTGCCACCAAAAAACGATCGAACTCATCGACGAAAGATCGGCGGGATGTTCTGGCCCAAAGCTTTTAAGTTTTGAATGCACCGAATGTGGCTACCATAATAGTTTTTCGGTTGACAACAGTTGTGGAACCGGAGGGTGTTGTTAAAGCATTTTCATGCTATAAACGTTTTCACAACGACACACATGAAAGGCAACACATGAAATTTGGCACTTCCGCTTTAGACTTCTCCATCCTCCCTTATCAAGACGGAGTGAACCCTCCTGTGACCAAACCGAATCCGGCATTTTTAAAAGAGATTGGTGAAGAAGGGATGCGCGCATTGCTCGATAGATTTTACATGGGTCTTTTTGAAAGTCCCATCAAATCACTCTTCCCTCACAGTAAAGAAGCGATGCAGAAAGCAGGACAAACTTCGGCGGATTTTTTTATACAGATTTGTGGTGGGACAGCATACTTTAACCAAAACAGAGGTGCTCCGCAGATGAGAGGTCGACATGCCCCCTTTGCCATCACCCCGCATGCAAGACTTCATTGGCTTGTCACGTTTGAAGAGGCACTTCAACCGATCGTAGAACAAAAGTTAAGCTCGGAGGCAAACATCCAAAGTTTTTGGAATTATATCAATGTCTTTTCCCTCTGGATGATCAATACGCCAGAACACTAAAACCGCTTCACCCTTCTGTGACAATAAGGCGTTGTTCCCTTACGTTCATAGTAATCTTGATGGTACGCTTCAGCTGGATAGAACATCTTTTTTTGTCTAATTTGCGTAGCGACCTTATACCCTTTCATTTGCAATATTTTGATCAATTTTTCGATCGTTTGCCGCTCTTGCAATGTACTCACAAAAACCGCAGAAAGGTATTGTTCTCCTATGTCTGGTCCTTGTCCGTCGATTTGAGTCGGATCGTGTATCTCAAAAAAGGTTTTTGCCAACGTTTCGTATGAAACTTGCGCAGGATCATACACGACTTCTACGGTTTCAAGATGCCCTGTTTTGTGTCGCACTACCTCTTTGTAACTCGGATTTGAAACACTTCCTCCCATAAATCCAGAAGTCACCTCTTTCACACCTTGAATCTTTTCAAGATAGTACTCTACCCCCCAAAAACATCCTCCGGAAAAATAGGCTTTTTGCAAACTACCTTCTATGACTTGCTTCTTTTGAAAAGAGAGTGAAACAGAATTGACACAATGTCTTGTATTTTTAGGGGTTAAACTCTCTCCTCTAAATATATGTCCCAAATGTGCGCCACATTTTGAGCATACAATTTCAGTACGTCTTCCATCTGCATCGGGTTGCTCTTTGACGGCACCAAAGATCGCATCATCAAAACTCGGCCATCCACAGTGGGAGTCAAATTTATCCGTAGAGCGATAAAGTGGCGTATCGCATACTTTGCACCTATAAACTCCTTCCTCTTTCATCGTCACATATTCTCCCGAAAAGGGTACTTCCGTGCCTTTGTCAACGATGACATGCTTTTCAAATGGCGTTAAGTTTTTGAGTTTCATGCCCCAGGGCATCGCACCATCTGCGAAACCTACCAATGTAAGAAAAAACCACCATAAAAATATGTTTTGCATAACGTAACCTCCCTGTTTGTAATACTATCGAAGATATCTCTATAGATTAATCTCTCTCTACAGCATACTTGCCAGAACCCAAAAGCGCAATGACAAGTGCCCCTAAAAGATAAAACATCGGAAGTTCTAATGCCCAAGCACCATGTGCTCCCAAATGGAAAAATGCGCCTAACTGCGTCAGATAGATCGCGACCAACATATTGACCACAATCACACTTGCCCAGACTCTACTCCTCCAACCGATCATTAAAAAGATCGGGGCAACCACTTCACCCAGATAAACACCATACGCTAAAAACTCCGGAACACCTTGTTCCACTACCAAGTTTTTGATAAACGTGATCCCATGTGCAATTTTATCAATGCCGTGAAAGAGCATCAGCCCTCCAACCATAAAACGCAAAATAAACTTTCCGATATGCTCTGTCATATTTCCTCCTATGCCTCTTTGGCTAAATTATACTCTTCAAATGAATGTGCTTGAGATTCCAAAAAGACGTCATTTATCTCATCTTTGTGCGCCTTGATGACATCAAACATTTCTATGGAGAGAGACTTTGATAGTTTTTCATCAATAATCTCGAAGGCCTCATCTATGGGCATTCCTTCTCTGTAAGGTCTATTCTCCATCAGTGCAGTAATGATGTCAGCATAGGCAAGAATTTTCACACCCGTATCTAACTCTTTTGCTTCTAAAGCATAAGGGTATCCGTGACCATCAACCTTTTCATGATGTCTTTCGGCCCAAAGAACAATATTTTTAAACCAATCCGATGCACTCAACTCTCTTAAAATCTGCCCTGTATAGTAAGGGTGAAGTTTCATTAAATTAAACTCCTCTTCTGTTAAAGGTCCGTTTTTTTCCATCAATCCAGGGTCTATGCCTATTTTGCCTATATCATGCAGATACCCTGCCACCATCAATTTCGCACAATCCTCTTTTGGGTAGTCAAAGTAACTCCCAAGTAAAGAGGCGAGATGCCCAACAGTATAGGAGTGCATAGCGGTAAAACGACTTCTGAAGTCAATAATTCTTGAGATGGCCCGTGCAAACTCTAAAATATTATCTATCGTAAGGTCAAAATTGACAGGAAAGTCAATTTTTTTAAAAAGTTGTTCCATTGTCATATTGTTTATTTCTAGCCAAAACACATCTGCTTTTGATACTTTTTCAAATGCCTTATATACCTCTGGATGAAAAGTCGTGCCCACCTTGTTATGAATTTTGTGTATGATACGATTTTTTTGACTTAATATAAATTCGTCTGCAGAGATGAGCACATCTACCCTATCTGCAAGATGGACAATATAACTTGCGAAAGGGATGTCATCCTCTTTATCATCGAGTGAATCTTCATAGACAACATGGTGGTATCTGATAATTTGCGCAATGTCTTTGAAAACGGAAAAAGACTTCAACATATGATACCCCATCAAACAATGCGGCATTGGATTCACCACATCTTCTTGGATAAGCATATCTCTCTCTTGAACCGATAAAGCACCGATATCATGCAACGATGCTGCGACTACAAGTTCTCCTAGTGCATGGTTCTCAAGTCCTAGCTCCTTTCCGATGCTGTATGAGATCACTGCAACCCTTCTATGATGGGATTTCAAAAGGTAGTTAAAACTATCGATCGATTTGATCATCGGAACCGCTAACTCTTTGAGTGATAACTTTTCCATGGGCTTCCCTTTTTAGTTTCATTTTATTGTGTTTCCTATTGTATCTCAAATAAAAATGATTTTCAAATTTTTCATTTGGAGATGTAGGTTCTATTAGTTTAAATTATGTATAATCTCTTTTTATCCATTATATCTATATCATGCAAGGAAATATGCTTCTCATGAAACCGTTTATTATCACTTTATTTTTTTTTACCCAACTTCTTTTAGCAAACTCTTTTGAAGAAACCCAAAAGGGATGCGATGCTGGATACGCCGTGAAATGCTTTGACTTAGGCGTCATGTATCTTTTAGGCGATAGAATCAAACAAGATCACGAACAAGCTGCCCACTATTTCCAAAAATCTTGTGAGGGTGAGTTCCCTTATGGCTGTCATAACCTTGGCGGGATGTACGAAAGGGGTGAAGGGGTGAAAAAAAGTTTGCGCAAAGCTTTTTCTTACTATGACAAATCTTGCGAAAAAAATGTGGTGTACGGGTGTCACAATCTTGGAGATATGTATCTTTCAGGGAAAGGGGTAAAAAAAGATATCTCAAAAGCGATCGAATCATATTCGAAAGCATGTGAGAGTGGCTATGGTTATAGTTGTCAAAATCTTGCAACGCTTTACCTTCAAACGACACCTGCTCCTGAAAACATGGCTAAAGTCGTCGCTCTTTATACGAAAGCATGTGATGCAAATATCACCCTGGGATGTTTTAATATCGGATCCTTGTATTATAAAGGTGCAGGCGTACAACAGGACTTAGAAAAAGCAAAACAATACTACACTAAAGCATGTGAAAAGGGGTATGGTACTGCTTGTTTGATCTTGAAACAGGAAGAAGAAAAAGCTCAAGCTGAAGCAGTCCTTTTGGCGCAAAAAGAGAAAGAAGAAGCCGAAAGAAAAGAAGCTGAAGCGCAAAGACTTGCCGCGCTTGAAAAACAAAAACAAGAAGCGGCACGCTTAGCCAAAGAGAAAGCAGAGGCAGAAAAAGTTGCCCTCGCGAAAGCCAAAGAGGCTGCTGAAAAAGCAGAAAGAGAGAGAATCGCTGCACTTGAAAAGCAGAAACAAGAAGAACAAGCTCGCATAGAAACACAAAAGAAAGCGGAAGAAGCCGAAAGAAAAGCAGCTGCGCAGAAAGCCGAACAAGAACGTCTGGCACAAAAGGAAAAAGAAGCCCAAGAGCAAAGACTTGCCGCGCTTGAAAAACAAAAACAAGAAGAGGCACGCTTAGCGAAAGAGAAAGCAGAGGCAGAAAAAGTTGCCCTCGCGAAAGCCAAAGAGGCTGCTGAAAAAGCAGAAAGAGAAAAAATCGCTGCACTTGAAAAGCAGAAACAAGAAGAGAAAGCTCGCGTAGAGACGACTAAAAAACAAGCATTGTCACTTGAGCAACAAAAAAAAGAAGCGGCTGAGAAAGTTAAAAATCAAAAATTTTACTATGCGAAGCTCAGTAAACAAGACCATCTTGACTCACGAAACAATAAGTTGGGTGATGCGATAGCGGTACTACAACAAGATCGTGCAAACTACTATAAATACAAAAAAAGAGATAGCGAAGATACTGATGCAAACTTCTTTACAAGCCAAGGCAAACGATCCAATCTAAGAAAAATGGTTGAAAAAGGTCCTAATTCACAACAAACGCTCAATACCATCTATAAGGGTACACCGTTGGTGAAGGTGACAATCTATCAAAATTATATAGATGTAACTATCATTTCCAAATAATGTTCTTATCGCAAAATAAGCTCACGCACCTCAAACAGTTAGAAGCTGAATCGATCCACATTCTACGTGAAGTAGCAGCAGAATTTTCTAACCCGGTAATGATGTACTCTGTAGGTAAAGATAGCTCCGTGATGCTTCATCTTGCTATGAAAGCTTTCGCCCCTGGCAAGCCACCTTTTAAATTTCTTCATGTTGATACACTTTGGAAATTTCATGAAATGATCGAGTTTAGAGATGCCCGCGCTAAAGATTTAGGGTTTGATCTGGTCGTACACACAAATCCACAAGGGATAGAGATGAATATCTCTCCATTTGAACATGGTTCTAAAGTCCATACCGACATCATGAAAACAGAAGGACTTAAACAAGCGTTGAGTGCTGGTGGTTATGATGCGATCATTGGAGGAGCAAGAAGAGATGAAGAAAAATCGAGAGCCAAAGAGCGTATCTTTTCTTTTCGAGACAAACAACATCGATGGGATCCTAAAAACCAAAGACCAGAACTTTGGAATATCTACAATACCGCCATCCAAAAAGGTGAAAGTGTAAGGGTTTTCCCTATCAGCAACTGGACAGAGCTGGATATCTGGCAATATATCTATCTCGAAGAGATTCCTATCCCTGAACTTTACTTCGCAAAAGAAAGACCCGTAGTTGAATATGAGGGGACAAAAATACTCGTAGATGACGGTAGAGTACCCGAAGCACTTAAAAAAGAAGCAAAAATGGAAATGGTTCGGTTTAGAACCTTGGGGTGCTATCCACTTACGGGAGCCATCCATTCCACTGCATCAACACTTCCAGAAATTATCCGAGAAATGCTACTTTCAACAAGTTCCGAACGAGAGGGGCGCCTTATCGATAAAGATCAGATAGGGTCGATGGAAAAGAAAAAAATGGAAGGGTATTTTTGATATGTCAACGAAAAATAATCAAATCACTCAAGACATCATCGGATACCTTAAAGCACATGAAAATAAAAATATGCTTCGCTTTCTTACTTGTGGCTCAGTAGATGATGGCAAAAGTACGCTTATAGGAAGAATGCTTTATGACTCTAAAATGATCCTCGATGACCAATTGGCCGCCGTAGAATGTGAAAGTAAAAAGTATGGTACCACCGGCGATAAGATCGATATGGCATTACTCGTTGATGGACTTCAAAGCGAAAGAGAGCAAGGGATCACTATCGATGTAGCCTATCGTTTTTTTGCTACGGAAAACAGAAAATTCATCATCGCAGATACACCGGGGCATGAACAGTACACTAGAAACATGGTAACCGGCGCTTCAACTGCTGATGTAGCGATCATTCTCATCGACGCAAGAAAAGGTATATTGACCCAAACAAGGAGACATAGCTTTATCGTTTCACTGCTTGGCATAGAGCACGTGATTGTTGCTATCAATAAAATGGATTTGGTTGATTTTTCTCAAGAGGTTTATCACAAAATCTCACAAGAGTATGAAGCTCTCGCCAAAGAGCTGCACATCAAACACACATACTATATACCTGTTTCTGCTCTTGATGGGGATAATGTGGTAGAAAAAAGTCCTCATACCCCATGGTTTCAAGGAAAGTCTCTTTTGACACTATTGGAAACGATGGACATTAGTCATGAGCAGAAAGCGGAAGCTTTTAGATTTCCTGTGCAGTATGTCAACCGTCCTAACCTTGATTTTAGAGGATTCTGCGGTACGATTGCTGCAGGTTCAGTAAAAGTCGGTGATGAAATCACAGTACTTCCTTCAGGTAAAAGCACCAAGGTTAAAAGTATCATCAATGCCGGAGATATC
This sequence comes from Pseudomonadota bacterium, assembly GCA_041163165.1. Lineage (GTDB taxonomy): Bacteria > Campylobacterota > Campylobacteria > Campylobacterales > Sulfurovaceae > Sulfurovum. The sequence goes on along the minus strand of JBEARN010000048.1, from coordinate 475 downwards.
ACAGAAACAAACCATCAAGCAACGACAAATGAAGCGTATGCTCCTATGGCGGTGACCCTGATTACGGAAGATGAGGTAGATATTTCTCGTGGGGACATGATCGTCCATACGAGAAATCTTCCACGTGTTTCTAATTCTCTTAAAGTGATGCTCGTTTGGATGGACGAAACACCGATGCAGCTTCACAAAACGTATGACATTAAACGGGCTACTTCTGTCGTTTCTGGTTCCTTTGAACATATCAATTACAAAATCGATGTCAATACCTATGAAAGAATAGAAGTAGGCTCCCTTTCACTGAACGATATTGCTTCATGCAGGATGGTACTGACACGTCCTATCGCAGCAGATGCGTATGAACAAAACCGTCTTTCAGGAAGCTTTATCGTAGTAGATCGTATGACCAACAACACCGTAGGGGCAGGAATGATCATAGGGGTTGCGAGACGTGACGTGCAAAGTGCAGAGATACCAC